>NZ_KN360936.1:0-27031 GCF_000784355.1 Methanolacinia paynteri
CTGTGGATGTTGTAATCGGAGATGGCCCGGAGTTCGACGACTCCTCCTCGGGGGAAGAGTTGTGAGAGGTTTTTTTCGATCTCTTCTTTTATCGCTGCGGCATCCTGCTCAGGATTCATGGGTTTCTTCCTCCTTTTGCGGATGTGATCATGCTGATGGAGTAGTTGTGGCCGCGGGTTCTTCTCACGTCTATTCCGATTATTGTCCCGCCGAGTTCACGGATTTCTTTGGAGAGTGCCTGCGGGATTAGGTAGAGGGGGACGGGGCCGGCCGCTTTGCTTATCTTCTTTAAGGTAGATTTTCTGTCGGCAGTTCTCATACGGCATGTGTGGGTGCACATTTTGTTTAGGGGGCTGCCGTACCTTTCTTCGGACTTTCGGCAGCAGCACATTCTGGTTTTTTGTTGGTTTTCTTTTTTCATTTTTATCATCGGGTGCGATTTTCTGCACCTGGTTAGGGTTGGGAAGGAAGTTGTTATAAAAGTAAATCGGAATTTGGGGAGAGAATTGAAATTCGGATTTAATTGTGGGGGGATTTTCTTGGATTTTTTTGGATTGTCTGTTTTTATTCAGATATTTTTTTCAGGAATTTATTTGGGTGTAAGCCCCTTCGGGGGAGAACTCTAAAACCGGGTTATCGTGGAGCGATACTCTCGCGAGGGTTACTTAAGCTGAGGCAGATCAATTGAAAAACGTAAAATAAGTTATGGGGGGATATTTTTCCGGCTGTTCGACAAGTGTATCTTCGGTGTACTGAGAGTTTAGAGGCATTCATATCAACAGTTATGTGAATGGCCCCTGATGAATGGATTATTGGGTTTCGCGATAAATAAAGTAAATTTGTTCTGGATTATATAAATACGATGATTTTAAAATTATAAATTAAAGGACAGGTTTAAACGCAATCTTTCAAAAATCGTGTTTATCATCACTCTCATCACCTAGGTCACGAGGTGATCGAAGTCCTTTATCTCCATCTCCCCATTTTGATTCAGGTTGAGAAGACTCTGATCCGCTTTCTTCATCTTTTCCCATTTTTATCATATTTCTCCTTAAATTCATTGCGAAGCCCTTTATCTCCATCTCCCCATTTTGACTTGGGTTGAGGAGATTGTTTCGGTTCATTTTTTTCATCTTTTCCCATTTTCATCACGGCCTTTCTTAATTTTTTTACGAAGTTGAATGTCCACATCTCCCCATTTTGATTTAGGATTTTGATCTTTTTTCTGATTATCTTTCTGTGTCATCATAATCTTTTTCTCTTAATTATCATTAATCCGATATTTTGGATATCTCATTCGGATTCTTCCTTGATAGTATTGTCTACCCGATCTCTCAAATTTCGATCACCTTTACCCCAATCATTTTTTCGCTTGCTTTTACCTTTTTCATCTGAATTTTTCTTTACATCATCCTTTGACATTTAATTCACCAAAAGATCACACACAAACAACACAACAAAAATCATTCCAAGACCAAAAAATCTAAGGCTATATTTAACAAATCTTGCTTTTTCTTCAAGAGTTTTAGAATTCTCTTCGATTGTTTCAGAAATTTCTGTCCCGATATTTTTAAAAACAGTGCCGAAAGTGATTGTGTCATCCAGAGCATATTTGGATATAAGATATTGTGTATTCGGAACATCCTGATACGTTCTTATAGAAAACGCTAAGACACTACAGAGAATTGAGGCTCCAAGTGATAAAATTCCCAATATTAACAGTAATTTGGAGTTTAGAAATAGAATATAAAGGTCTGACTGTTCATTGGAATCTTTCAAAATACAACCAATTAAAGTAGATGCCAATCCAAGAATAATTCCTACAAATAATATTGTTTTGCTGGCCTTATCATCAAGTGAATCAATCCTCTTAAATTCCCGGATCTGCTTTTGATAGATCATATCAAAGATAAACTGATCCTTTTTGGAGACATCATCATAATCAGTTTCATCTGGATTAGAGTCTTCTTTATTCAAATGATTAGTCCCTCCATTACTGGTTCATGTGAGTGCAATAAGATAATTGTTCCCCGTGCGGTATGAAAATGAAAAACCAAAATTAATTTTTAAAATGAGTTTAACATGTGAAACCTTGAAGCCGATATAACTGTCATTTTTCTATTGAAAAAATGCCGACGACTTTCGATGAGATCGGACGGAACCTTCTAAGGAAGTGTGCTTTGATCTGCCCAAAATATAAAAGATTCATAAGCATCACAGACATCTTTCACTTTTAAAACAAAAATCTTATTTCAAATTGCATACCACAACAGGATAATGAAGGCACAACTCAAAAAAAAGATATATATTTTCGTTGACACGAACCACATTTATAATACAAAAAACGATTTGGATTTATTTAGTACAAAATTTTTAAATTATTTATTAAGGCTAAAAAATTTTTTCTCAGCAGAAATTGGTCAAGTTGAAATAGAGATCATTTTTCCAGATACTGTAGTAAAAGAAAGAATCCAACAAAAATTTGATCAAATCTTTCCTTTAATTAATTCTTCAATAGCGTGTATTGATAAATTATGTAAATATAATTCGATTGATGAAACAGAACTTATTAAGAATATGAATATTTTAAAGGAAAATTTGAAAGGAAACCTAGATAAAATTGCATCTGATTTTTTAATAGCTGAGGATATACAAAGAACAAGCACTTGTTCTGGAGACAATTTCAATAAAATCATTGAAAAGGCAATAAAAAAGGAGGTTCCATTTAATACCGATAAATCAAGAGGATTAAAAGACGCTTTAATCTGGTATTCAATTCAAGATTATATTGACTCCAAAGATATCTCTAGCGAAGATCAATTTTTCTTTTTTACTGAAAATATTAAAGATTTTAATTCTCAAGACAACAAAAAAGAATTTATTGATAAATTTAAAAAAGAATTGCAATATGTAAATCTTAAAAATGCAAATTTTGAAAATCATGATGAAAAAATTAAAAATTTTTTAGTTAATATCATAACAAATTTTAAAGAATATGAAATAACTTCATTTAGAATTATTTACTCTGAATATAATTCATTCATTAAAATTTTTGAGGTTTTTGCAAAACCATTACCTTTTAATTTCGCTCCAATGATAAGAAAAAAGTATTCCAAGAATAACTGGGAAGACGAAATTAAATCAGACCTTATTAATGAGATGAAAAACTTTAATTTTAAAGGAAAATGGGATGATATAAAACTCGAAACATTGGAGACATCACCAATTGAAAGAATAATTGTAGAGTTGGATTATTCTAGAAGTATGCAATCATATATATTAGCTGATATTGAAATCGAATTATACGATTCAACCTCTAAGTACCCTCATTTTGAGAATATTATTATTCCAGAGGAATGTGTGCATTATCATTTATCTCCAGATAACAGAAATATTTATGAGTATTATACTTTAGATCCTGAATACCTCCAACAAATCATTTCATACATTGAAAATGAAATGGATTTAGAAATAGAATCTGATTTAATTGATATCTATACTGATTAATCATTCATGTCAATTTCACCCTCTATTCATCGGGGAAGAAGAGGCAGCAATCCCGTGCAGATGTCCGTGTAACCATCGATGAAATCCTCGATCAGCTTCCGAGAGTTTATACGCCTGAAATATATTCAAAAAAATGCGATCTCATCTATCAGCATGTTTTTGACTCGTATTCGGGTGAAGGAGTAAGTATTTATCAATAAAAATATCCCTCTGGCCCTGTCAAACGACACTTCCCCCATCCCCCCAAAACCTTCTTCGTCTCCGAAACCAATCTCCCAAAAAGAAAAAGCAAAGGCGGTGAAGAAAATGAGCGATGCCGATGCAAATAAAGAGAAAATAAAAATACTCTTCGATCGCGTCCTCAACGGGGGCGACGACTACTACCTGGACGAACTGATAGCGGCGGATTATATCGAGCATAACCCCGTTCCCGGGCAGGAGCCCGGTGCGGAAGGAGTGAAGAACAAGCTGAAAGATCTTCGGGCGGCATTTCCCGGCATCCGTTTCTTCCCCGGGGAATTTGTGGCCGAGGGCGATCTCGTAGCAGTCAGTTACCGCTGGGAGGCCACCCACAACGGGCCGTTCATGGGCCTTGCCCCGACCGGAAAGAGAGTGTCGGTCGAGGGGATGGACTTCTATAAGTTCAAAAACGGAAAACTCGCCGAACACCGGGACTGTGCAGACATGCTCGGCCTTATGGTGCAGCTCCGTGTCTTCAGGCTCTGACGCCGCTCTTCATCCACAAACGGTAATATCAAAAAAATCGATTTACTGGTAATATGTCCATTCCAAAATCACAATATTCAAGAGCAGTCCTCGCGGGGATCGTCACCTGGCTCGTCCCGTTCCTCGTATCGCTGTTATTCTATAACCAAAACGGCCTTACGATCGATGTCTTCCTCTTCAAGTCGATAATGATCGTCGTCGGGGCGATCACCGGAGCACTGATGATCGTCTGGTACTTCAGGCCCGAAACGGAAAACTACCTCCGGGCCGGAATAATCTTCGGTGCGACAGCCCTCGTAATCAACTGGGTGCTCGATCTCGTCGTCCTCTGCGGAATGCTCGGTGAAGACCCGCTCTCGTGGTTCGCCGGAGTGGGTGTCCGTTACTTCGTGATCCCTGTCATGAGCATCACCGTCGGGTACGTAGCTGATGGAGCAGTCCGGAACGGGACCGACTCCTCTCCCTGACCTTAAAATAACAAATGAATGGAAGATAAAGTTAGAGACATCGTTGATTTGGAATAGATCGCTAACGATTGGCTGCTGAATAATGTTGAAAAAAATTAAAAGTAAAATCGGAATTAATGTTGTCCGAGTTCCCTGAAGGATTCTTTATGCCTTTTAAGAGTTTTGGCCAGCGTATCTTCTTCAAATTCCGTTAAACCATTATTCCTGAATGTGGCTCTTTCCTTTGGAGAGATATTTTAACGCGATTTTTCAATTAATGCTTTCACGCTTTGCACGACCGTTGCTAAATAGTTGGAATCTATGTATACTAAAGTATGATCAGGGTGCTATCGTCCCTGTCAGATTTCAACAGGGGATTCTCCGGATCAAAATAATATTATTTTATCCAGTTAACAGACGGCTCCGGCCTCGCCGGCTTCTCCGGTTTTTCCGCCGGGTACCCGAGGACGAGAGAGGAGACGAGATGGTATTCGTCCGGGATACCCAGTTCTTCAACAAGCCCCGGATTTTTTTCAAGATGTCTCGCCGATCCGATCCAGCATGTGCCGAGATCCATTGAATGTGCGGCGAGCATGATATTCTGTGCACAGAGAGCACAGTCTACATCGGCTATGGGAGCATCGTTTTTGCCAAGTATAAGGAGAAGACAAGGAGCGTTGTAGAAGATCGAAAATCTCTCCTCGCCCACCATATCAAGATATCTCTGTGTCATCCCGACTCTTTTTGCATTTTTCAGCTCCGCGAGAATCTGGGGTTTTACATATTCGGAGATTCTCTTCATCATCCCCTTGTCCTTTACAACGATAAAACTCCACGGAAAAAGGGCGAGGGCCGAAGGTGCATGTATCCCCATGTCGATCAGCCTCTCGATCAGTTCATCCGGAACCACCCTGTCCGAATAATTCCTGATGCTTCTCCTTCCCTTAATCACACGAGTCACTTCGTTCTCATCGTTCATGATAATCAGTCCTTATACACGCTTATGTATTTAAATAATCTGGCAGATTCACTTTCTTCTCCTGCGGATCTTTATTATATTGAGCGGAGACAATTCAGGATCATGAATAATGAAAAGCCATTCTCGTATCATTCGACAGTCCTCTTCGTAGAAGATGTGGAGAGATCGAAGAAGTTCTACACTGAGGTAATGGGAGAGGAGATCGAACTCGATCTCGGGAAAAATGTAGGATTCAAAAACGGCCTTGCCATCTGGGAAGGGGAGTACGGCCGGAATGTAATATTCGGGGACCCTTCCGGGGGAGATTATTCCTCGAAGAAGATGCTTGAGATCTACTACGAGACCGAGGACATGGCGGAAACTTATGAGATCCTGAAATCCGCCGGAGTCAAATTCGTTCACGAAGTCGTCGAACAGCCCTGGCGCCAGCTCACCGTACGATTCCTCGATCCGGACGGACACATGATAGAGGTCGGCGAGAGAATGGACGTCTGCATAGGGAGACTTGCGGCCTCGGGGGAGACACCTGAGATGATCGCGAAATCGACGACGATGCCTGTCGAAATAGTGAATGCAATCCTGGCGAACAGAGATTAGATCAAAAAAAGAATTGATTTCAGGATGATTCTTCGGGCGGGGTTCCGTCAGGCATCTCGCCTTCGGGCCTCTCTCCGCCGCCCATACCGCCATCCGGCGGAGTCATGTTTCCTCGCCTGCGGGCATCGTCATGTTGCCGTCGGGTGGAGTCATATTACCTCCGTCAGGCCGGGTCATATTGCCGTCACCTGCAGGCATATCTCCCATGTCCCCGGAACCGGACTCCTGTGCTGCGTCTGTATTCGTATCTGTGCCGGATGATTCCGATGTGCATCCGCTAATAAATATGCATGCCAGTAAGATTGAAATTGCAATCAGAAAAAATAATGATTTGTTCTTCATTTTATTCCTCTGTCAGTTTATCCCCGGGATTCCCCGGGTTCTCTTCTATATTTTCGGAAAAGCTGTCCATAACTTCTACCGGATCTGCCGTATAGTAGATTTTAAGCTGGGCAACGTCACGAAGGAAGTCGATACTCCGGATATCGACATCCCTGACGTTAAGTCCGGTACGAATCCTTAAATCATCAATCAGTTCGTTCTCATGTCCTGCTTTTACAAGGTCTATCTTTTCATAGACCACCTCCTTCTGCATGACCTCTCTCTTAAAGCCCCATCCGTTCTCGAGGACCCAGACGACTACGATCATCAACACATCTATGACCAGGAGTTTTGCATACTCTCCCGAGTCGAACAGGATGGAGTTTAGGATCGGAAGCGCCACCATGATGAAGAGATACGTCATCTCCCTGATGGGGACGGTCTCGGTCCTGTACCTCAGGATCGAGAAGAGGGCGAAAAGCCCGAATCCCGCCCCTATCGAGAGCTCTATACTCGTGAAAAGCCCGATTATGAAGTACACGACCGCGTTGAACGCAAGGAACGTGAATATAAAGTTCTTCTCGCCTTTCTTAGGGTAATAGATCAACCTGACGATTATGAACGCCACTATGAAGTTTACCAGGAATCCCAGTACAAACAAAACTTCGGTATTACTCAGATTCAGCAAATCGCTTCACTCCCGGATATCCTGGAAAGGAAGAGAAGATTCGGCTTGAACCTGTTGTGCTTGAGGTGGCTGTAGATCAGCGATACCCCTATGCAGTACTTCGAGAAACTTCTCTCCCGTATTCCAAGCGTCCTGATATAGGTCAGGGCCTTTGAACTGGTGATGCTCTTGTCCATCTTGACTTCCCCTATCACGACGGCGGGGAACGAGTAGATCTGTTCACTGTTTTTGAATGTGAGATCGAAATCCAGTGTTATCCTCTCGTTCATCCTCTTCGAGACAAGGGTGACCCGCTTATACTCCACGGATATGACGGGATGGAACTCGTGGTAGTCAAACGGGAATGACATCCTGAGGAACCTGTCGTATTCCTCTTCGCTCATATCGGAGGATTCGGAGATTTCGATGCGGTTTTTGACCGTAACCCCGGTGTTCTTCTTCTCCTTGACCTCGATGTAATACTCGCCGGAGGAGAGGTAGTGCCTGGCCCTGAGCTTATAGCGGTTGGCCTTGCCGTTGTGGTGCTGGTGATAGCTCGTGAACGAATCGTCGTCGTAGTATTCGGTTTCGTAGCCGCTCATTTTGCACTCGTCTACATCGAGTATCATGTAGTCGCCGTCGAGGCCCGATATAAGCTCAAGGCACTGGTCGAATGTCATGAGGTATTTCGATTCCTTCCTCGACATGAGCGAGGCATCCGAATTCTTCAGCTCTTCAAGCGTGATCTGCTCGTATCCTTCAATTGCGGATGAGATCTTCCCGTTTAAAATATTGGCCTCATCGTCTGTTTTTGTATATGTATCCATATCATTCCGGTTCATCAATATCGAACCCCTTGTATTCATATCGTATCCGCAGTGTTCTCCTCTTTGGAGGATCTGTGCTGACATTGTATATGTTGTTTGACTCAATGTTAAATATACTTTACTCTATGTAAGCTAATTGCTCCGTGAAACCTGAAAAAATATAGAGAACCAGTATATTATGTATTCCAAGGCATTTTGCCTGAAAACGGATTATATACGCAGCGATGGCCTGTCCGGGTTTTTATTTGGGGACATGGCAAAAAAGACATGGGCGTGGGCGTGGGAAAAAACAGATCATCCTGTGAAATTTTTTGCCTGTGGATTTTGCTAAAAAATGTTTTTGTTTTCTTTATTTTTTCTTAGACCGAAGTCTTCCTGAACAGGTACGCCCCGACCAGTATCATTGCAACGGAGAACGCTCCGAGCACGATTAAGCATATCACGGGGTTGATCTGCGATGCACCTGTCAGGCCGTATCTTACTCCCTCCACTCCGTATGTCAGGGGATCGATCATAGTCAGCGATTTGAATGCCGAAGGAAGGCTGTCGATCGGAAACATTGCACCGGACAGCCCGAAGATAGGAAATATCAGGAAGCTCATTATCAGCTGGAATCCATTCATGTCCTCCATTCTCGATGCGATCGCTATGCCGAGCGATGTGAACGCGATTCCGATCAGGATCATGAATCCCGCGGCAATGAGAAGCCCGAGGATTCCCGGGTAGCTGAGACCGATGACGAACGAGATCAGGAGGATTATCGTTCCCTGGATGATTGCGGTGGTTGCTCCCCCGAATGTCTGGCCGAGCATGATCTCGGTTCTCGTCACCGGTGCTACGAGCGTCTCCTTCAGGAATCCGAACTGTTTGTCCCAGATGATCTGTATCCCCGAGAATATCGACGTAAACAGGACACCCATCGCAACGATTCCGGGAGCAAGGAAGACGATGTAGTCTTCTCCGGTGTTGGGGATTACGACGACCGAGTTCAGGCCGAATCCCATGAACACGAGGAGGAAGAGCGGCATTCCGAGACTGCCGACGATACGGCTCTTCGATCTTATGTATCTCTTGACGCTCCTGAGCCATATCGTGTATATAACGTCCATCTCAGTGCCTCCTCATGTTATGCATCATTCTCATGTGATCCTTCGAATCCGCCTCGGCGTCGCGTATCGTCTTTCCCGTATAGTGGAGGAAGACATCTTCGAGTGTCGGTTTGTGAACCGAGACCGATGATATTTCGATGCCGTTGTCAAGAAGAGCACTGATTACTGCGGTCAGGTGCTCCTCCGCGTTTGAAAGACTGATTGTAAAAAAACCGTCATAACATGAGATGTTTTCAATCCAGGGCTGGTCCAGGCCCGAGATTTTTTCATTGAAATCCGGTGACTTTACAGTGATGAGGTCACCGCCGATACTGTTTTTGAGGTTTTCGGGTGTGTCGAGTGCGATGATTCGTCCCCTGTCTATAATCCCGATCCTGTTGCACAGCCTGTCCGCCTCCTCCATGTAGTGGGTAGTGATGATTACGGAGATCCCGAATTCCCTGTTAAGATTCTCGATATATTCCCAGAGATAATTCCTCGTCTGCGGGTCGAGGCCGAGTGTCGGTTCGTCGAGGAAGAGAACCTTCGGCCTGTGCAGAAGAC
The DNA here is from genome assembly GCF_000784355.1 of Methanolacinia paynteri. NCBI lineage: Archaea > Methanobacteriati > Methanobacteriota > Methanomicrobia > Methanomicrobiales > Methanomicrobiaceae > Methanolacinia > Methanolacinia paynteri. The sequence goes on from NZ_KN360936.1 coordinate 9,723, forward strand.
CTCTTGCAATCTCGAGCCTCCGTCTCATACCCCCGGAGAAGGTCTTTACAAGATCGTCCTTCCTGTCGTAGAGACCTACAAGCTCAAGAAGCTCTTTTATCCTCTTGTCGCGTGTTTCCCCGGGAATCCTGTAGAGCCTCCCGTGGAAATCCATGTTCTCCCAGGCGGTCAGTTCTTCGTCGAGACTCTGGTCCTGGAAGACTATGCCGATGGATTTTCTGACGCCATCTTCGTCATCGGCGGTGTCGTGACCGTTTACAATCGCCTTTCCCGAAGTGGCATCGGCCATCGTCGCGAGGATGGATATCGTCGTTGATTTTCCTGCCCCGTTCGGACCCAGGAGGCCGAAGATCTCGTTTTCATCTATATCGAACGATATATTGTCGACTGCCGTGAAATCGCCGAACTTCTTCGTAAGGTTTTCAACTGTTACCGCTTTCATTTCCTTTCAGCCTCTTTAACTCCTCAAGACATTTTCCTGTTATCGATGCGGCCTCTTCCTCCTTTTCAGGAGGGATTTCATTTAGGAGCTGGTGGATATCATACAGGTTTTCTCCTGCTTTCCCGAAGTTCCCACCGAAGATGTCGGCCATGATCCGCCTGAAAACGTGCATCCTTTTTCCGGCCTCTTTCCTGTGTTTTACCATTCTTTCCAGGAGTTCCCTGCCGTCTTCCGTGATCTCGTAGATATTCTTCGAGCGTGATCCGGTATCGGAGACCACGATGAGACCTTCCTCTTCCATCTTCTTCAGCAGCGGATAAAGCATCCCCTTGCTCGGGACCCATATGCCGTCGGTCTTCTCCGAGATCTCCTTTATGAGATCGTAGCCGGTCTTCGGTCCGACTGTCAGGGAATGCAGGACGTAGAGTTTCATGATCCCGCCGGTCCTGTGGCTTCTGCCGTTTTCGAATTTCATATGCCTGTGAAATCCGGGCATTTCAAAGTCGTCTTCTTTCATGATTTCCAATCCTTGTACTGATCAGAATTATGGTTCTGTTAAGGACCGTTCTTTTTAGCACAGTTCTATTTAGTACTATTGCACATGTGGTTATATAACCCTTGCCTGTACCGGGCCGTGGCAAACTGAATGTCATGAAAAAATAGGCCCGGAATTTTTCATTGAAATCCTCCGGCGCATTTCGGATATGAAATCTCCGGGAAAAGAAAAGAAGTGAAATCCCCCCTGAACAACTATTGATTATTCTTCACCGATATTTTTGATAACCATGATTCTCCATTCGTTTCCGCCTGTATCCACAGTGCTCCAGAAAGCCTTCTTGACGATTTCATCCTTCGTTCCTGTTGCATAATAACTGTATTCGCAGCTTCCCGACCAGTCTTTGACAACCTTTTCAGCCGCTTCGATGATTCCGGGGAAATCCTCGTAGGCGGGATTGTTAAAGGTCTGTTGTCCTGCTTCGGATTCATCGGGATCGTAGAGAATTAATCCGTCGGTCTGGAGGACCATGACCTCGAAGCCTGATTCCTCTTTCAGCTCTTTTGCATATTTGCTGAAAAAGGTCTCGGGAACGAAGGTGATGCTTATGAATCCCAGGTAGCTGTCGCCGGAAAAAACCGGGTAATAGACTGCTGCGGCATATCCGCCCTGCTTCAGTTCGAAGAGATCTGTCAGGAGCGGGGTTTTGTTTTCATTCATCCGGGCTACTGAATCCTGGTACGCCAGCGAATCACCGACATTAATCCCTTCTGATTCGGGAGAGATAGCGTTCAGGACGCCATCGCTTCCGATGTATGCAACTGTGAGAATGTAGTCTTTACCAGAGGCGGCTTCAGAGATCTTTTCCTGCAGATCGGCAGTTCCGACAGATCCTGCACAATCCCGTGCCCGGGAAAAGAGATCGTCCAATCCCGTGTATGTTTCGCCCTGCAGCTCCGAAAGCGATGCCTGCATGAGTGAATCGGAATTGGAATCATCCGCCGTTTGTGCGGCTTCACATGCCGGGCATATTTCCGAAGTGGTGGTGCACCCGGAAGAGAGGAGAACCGCCATTGCGATAACTGCAATTGACAAAATTGAACAGGCATTTTTCATAATAATATGAATATACCTGATTTCTGGTAAAAAAATGTTGTATTGGATTCTGTGAGAAAATTAGTAATTCTCCCCGATATATTTACAGAATTTTTCGATATCCGAAAAGAGCCCGGCATGCTCCCTGATCCATTCGATATCCCTGTTCCACCACCGGAACTCTTTCAGGAGTTCGATCTGGTCCTCTTCGAACCTGTACCTGATAACCTTTGCCGGGACTCCTGCGACTATTGCATAATCGGGGACATCTTTTGTGACGACGGCTCCCGCCCCGATTATCGCACCGTCGCCGATCGTGATCCCGTCGAGGATGGAGCATCCCGCACCGATCCATACATCGTTTCCTATTGTTACCGGGAGGCTCTCCTGGAATATTGTCTCATCCGTAAACGAGGCGAGAGCGCCGGGATTCCATTTCGAGTAGAATGCGGGATGCATCGCGACAAATGTGTGCGACGGGTGAAACCCGTAGCAGATCCTGTTGTGGAGTGCGATCGAGCAGAATTTTCCGACCTTCGTATTGTGCATCCCCGACCACGTATATGTATAGTCTCCGATCTCCGATGACATGATCCCGATTCCGGGGTGGATGACGACATTTTCACCGAGTATGCAGTCCGGGGAGACGGTCGCACCTTCGAATATTATTGCCCCGGGGTGCTGCTCCATCAGCTCGTAATCGAGTTTCTTTCCTTCGTGATAAACGGCATACTGCCCTATGAATCCGTCTCTAAGAGCATCGCCCGTGAATGCGAACCGTTCGTCTGATAAGTAGTCTTCAACTGATTTTTTCATGAAATCCTTCCGTTTCCTGTAAAATGCATATTCGCAATTTTTCTGTAATCTTACTCCCGCCGCGAGGTTAAAACATTATAGTATGGAGTTTGAAAATGTGTTCAGTCGTATATTCCGTGAGGGAGGGGAAGCCTTGCATGGTCATCGTTTAACAGGGGATCGAACTCGAGGGCTCCGCCGTAGACAGCCGAAATTCTTGCCATCAGTCTGGCTGAATATTCATCGTCCTTCACCCAGGTGCCGTTCTCAACCTTTATGATTATATAATAAGGGGGAGCAGTGCTGCCGTCCCTGAAGTATTTGACCCCGGTGTAACCTGTGACGATATTTCTGTCCAGCTCCTCCCTGATCTCGGGTATTGTATCCGCACCTCCCGCAAGTGCTTCTTCCAGGACCATAGCGGTATCGTGTCCGTAATATTCATACATGATCTCTTCGCTGAGACCACCCGGGTACTCGATCCCGTAGACGCCTTCGGCATATGAGCCTGCATTCTCCGTGAAGAGATTGCTTGCGGAAGATTCGGAGAGAATGATCGCCGTATCCGGGCCGTATTCCCTTATGGTCTTTACGGCCTCCGAACCGTTTACAGGCGAACCGGTCCAGACTGCGATCTCCGGTGCGCCTGAAGTTGCCAGGTAATAGTCAAGGTCTTCGTGGAGATAGTTCAGGAGCCTGATGTTCAGGGAAGTATAGTTCCCGAAGTGCGGGATCTTTTCAAGTTCGGCGTCCGAGCCTTCATGGATTACCAGGATCACAGGGCTGCCGGGCGAGAGATCGTTTATGAGGCCGGAGACGGCAAAGATCTCTCCCCTGTGGCCGGGGGAGATCCTGTAGACGGTTCCTCTCTCATCCGGGAGATCAGTCGAATTCTCAAACGGGAGAAGCAGGATCATATCATTCTCCCCTGCAAATCCGATGACATTTGTAATTTCATCTTCAGTCAGGGGTCCGATAATGAGATCGATCCCCGATGAGTGAAGTTTGCGGATCTCTTCAAGAGCCGTTTCCGGATCTCCTCCGGTATCCCTTATGATATATTCGATCCCGCTTCCGCTCTCATTCGCTTCTGCCATGATCCCGGAGAGAATGTAATTTCCTTCCTTTTCATACGTTCCTGAAAGAGGAAGCAGAACACCTGCCTTCGTTTGTGTTCTGTCGTCCCGTGCAGTGCATCCCGCAAGGAGGAGCGAGATTGAAAGTGCCAGGACCAGCACGACGAGGCAGATTATGTTCGCTCTTTTTTTCATCCGAACACCGCCATTATGAGCAGCATGACGACATAGGACAATGCCATCGAAGCAGGAATGGTCACGAACCATGCGGCGACGATCTCGCGGGACGCGGACCAGTTTACGGCAGCCCGGCCCCTTGTGGCGCCTGCCCCCATTATCGAGCCGCTTATCGCGTGGGTCGTCGAGACCGGGACCCCGAAGGCCGTCATCAGCGAGAGAATCATCGCTCCCCCGGTTGATGCCGCAAAGCCCTGGTACTGGCTGATATGCGTTATCTTGTTCGCCATTTTGTCGATAACATTGCACCCGCCGATCATGGTCCCCATTGCGATTGCAAGGCATGACGATACGATAACCCAGAGCGGCACTTCGAAGGTGCTCAAAACACCGGCTGCAAGAAGGACCGATGTTATGATCCCCATTGCGTTCTGGGCGTCGTTTGCCCCGTGGCTGATTGCGAGGGCTGCGGCGGAGAGCACATGGAGCGGTTTCATTGCGGAATTAATCCGGCCCCTGTTCACTTTTCTGTTCAGGATGAGGGCCATTACGACAATCAGGGTGTAGGCGGTTATGAACCCGATTGCAGGTGAGACGACTATGAATATCAGCACTGCAAGTATCCCTGAGATCGGCAGGGTTCCCGTTACCATCAGAACAGGCACCACCAGGCATGCACCTGCGGCAAAGAATACCAGCGGCATTATTCCGGGCTCTTTCTTCTTAATCTTTGCAAATATGAGCAGTATCACGGCTCCGCATATCCCGCCGGCCGCCATGTATATTGCCAGCGAGACGATTGTCGCAGGGGAAGGCCAGAGAACGCTTCCCAGACCTGCATATGCAACCGCCGCACCCATCATTCCCCCGATCAGGGCATGGCTGCTCGATATCGGGATTCCGTATCTTGTCGACAACAGAACCCACATGACCGCCGTAAATGCGGCTGAGAAGAGGACGTAACAGTTGAGCACGCTGCCTTCGAGAATTCCTACACCAATCGTCTCCGCGATTGCCGTCCCGAAGATGAAAGGGCCGATGAAGTTCATCGAGCCGGCGAGAAGAACGGCATGAAGCGGAGAGATGGTGCGGGTTCCGATTACGGTTGCAATCGAATTTGCGGCATCATTCATTCCGTTGACGAAGTTGAAAAAAAGAGCGAAAACTATCGTCACGAAAAATAATATGGCTTCCATGTGACCCGGTGTTATACCTGCCTGACCGCTATATCGTATATCGCTCCCGTCCTGTCCTCGCAGAGGCTTGCAAGGTCGCAGACCCTTCCGTAGATCTTCCCGTATTTTATGATATTCAGGGGTTCATTGGTATAGATCCTGTGTGTTGCCCGGGCGTTCAGCAGGTAGACCTCTTTTTCGATCTCCTTTACGGTCATGTAATGGGGCAGTATGTCCTTCGGTTTGCCCTTCTCCTTAAGGTGGCCGAACGCCGATTCCATCTCGGTCATTGATCTTTTGAGCAGTGCAACAGCTTCTTCCATATCCGGAGTGGTTTCGCAGTCCTTTCCGAATATGTAGATGTGGGTCGAGGCGTCTACGAGCAGATGAATCATCGATTTGATGTCGTTCACCATCTCGTTGATCTCTACAGGATCGATAGGAGTTATAAAGGCAGTTTCGAGCAGCTCTTTTATCTCCTGCAGCCTCTTCTCGGTCCTGTGCTCGACTTCGCGCATCTCGTTGTGCATCGTTTCAAGGTCACTCATCTCGTGCACACCGGAGGAAAGAAGGTTTATGCCGCTGTTTACATCTTCCATCATAAGGGATATGGAGTCATAGAATTTGTCGTCCTTTGGAACCAGCCAGTCAAAGAAAGTCATATTATCAGCTATTTTATACAAAAACCGGCGGGAATATAAAAATGATTAATATGATATATGGATCGTATTTTTTTATATGTGCCGACCTGTTTTCTATATATTTTATCAGAAGCACTCTTTATCCGGGCAGGGAGTATAAACTAAGTCAGGAAATGCTTATGGAAGAAATAATCGGCAGGATACGCGAGGAGCTGAGATCATTTCCCGAAGAGGACAGGAACCCCGACGTTCAGAGATTCTTCAAGGAGAATATAAAATGCTACGGGCTAAAGAGCGCCCCTGTAAAAAAAGTCATCGGCAACTACTGGAAAGAGATAAAAGGGCTTGAAAAGGAAGAGATCTTTTCGCTCTGCGAAGAGCTTTTTTCTTCGGGATACACCGAGGAGGCGTCCATCGCGTCGGTCTGGGCCGAGAAGTGCTCAGACAGGTTCGAAGAAGGGGACATAGATACTTTCCACCGTTGGATAGATTCGTACATCGATAACTGGGCGAAATGCGACGTCTTATGCAACCATGCGGTCGGGGATTATATCATGATGTTCCCGCACAGGATCGCGGATCTTAAGGAGTGGGCAAAGTCGGAAAACCGCTGGCTGAGAAGAGCTTCGGCGGTCACGCTTATCATCCCGGCGAAGAAGGGATTTTTCCTTGACGACATCTTTGAGATCTCCGACATATTGCTTGAAGACGGGGACGATATGGTGCAGAAGGGATATGGGTGGATGCTCAAGGATGCAAGCATTACGCACATGGACGAGGTCTTTGATTACGTAATGAAGAACAAACGGAGGATGCCCCGGACAGCACTCAGGTATGCAATCGAGCGGATGCCGAAGGAGATGAAGACTGAAGCGATGAAGAAGGACTGGTAACCGGAATTTAATTTTTTTTTGGCTCTTGGCTGTTTCATATATTTCTCAGGCGACCCCGGCACCGGCGGCCCAGGTCCGCCGGACGGCCCCTGCCCTGGGGCCTTGCCCTAAGATAGTTCTCTCACGGCACGCCCAGGGGACCGGCAAGGGTCCCCTGTGCTGTTGAATTTGTTTTTTTGTTTTTCCCGTTCATTACACATCATGAGCTTACCGCGTCTCTCCGCTCAGGGGATACTCGTCTATCCCCTGGGCGGTTATCGCAACAGAGAGGCCCCGGGGTCGGGGCCGATCCGCGAGCCTGCTGTGCAGCTCGCGGCGAGGGGTTGCCGAAGATGTTCCTGATGAATATCTTTGCCGAAACGTCTGATTTGATATAAAAATCCGGTTAGGGGTCCCCTGAGCTGTTGAATTTGTTTTTTTGATATTCTGTTCCGTGCACGCCATGAATTTACTGCAGCTCGCGGCGAGGGGTTGTCAAAGTTAGTGAGACTTGCTTTTTTCCTGTTTTTCATTTTTTCTTTCTGCTGTGTGGGAACTTAATGTAATATTTAGAGAAATAATTGTAATCTTATGAGAAATTATTTAATCAAAAAGAGAAGTACTTGTTACTTGTAGGTTTGAGTGAAGAAAATGATTGAACTGAAGAATCTTGTAAAGACTTATGGCGATACAAACGCCGTAGACAACCTCTCGCTCAGGATCGAAGAGGGAGAGGTGTTCGGACTCCTGGGCCCGAACGGGGCGGGGAAGAGCACTACTATACTGATGCTCTGCGGACTCATCCAGCCGACATCGGGCGAATGCCTCATAGACGGAATAGAAGTCTCGAAGAACCCGATAGATGTCAAGAGAAGACTCGGCTATATGCCCGAGGATGTAGGATTTTACCCGAATCTTTCAGCCGCCAAAAATCTCGATTTTTTTGCAAAGCTCAACGACATTCCCGATACTGAAAGAGAGGAGAGGATAGAGGATCTCCTTCGGCTTGTCGGACTATCGGGAGTTGAAAAGAAGGTCGGCGGTTATTCGAAGGGAATGCGCCAGCGGCTCGGGATTGCAAAGGCGCTGGTAAACGATCCCGATGTCGTGATTCTCGACGAGCCTACGGCGAATCTCGATCCGCAGGGTGTCTCCGATTACAGGAGGATCATAAGAAATATCGCCGGGTCGGGCAAGACGATCCTCGTCTCCTCGCATATTCTCTCCGAAGTGAGCAAGGTCTGTTCGAGAGTCGGGATCATGCAGAAGGGAAAACTTGTCCGGGACGGCAGTTGGGACGAGATTACCCGCAACCTCGATCTCCTCGGTCTCCCCGAGATAGTCATCAACGTCGAGACCGAATCCGGAATGCCCGAATTGATCCATGAAGATATCATCCGTGTCGACTATTTCGCTGAAAGGACAAAGGCACGAATCAGCGCTTCAAAGGACATCCGTATGGACATCGGGCGAACTCTTTATAAATCCGGCATATTCCCGAAGGAGATCTGCCTTGATGCCGTAACGACCGAAGATGCGGTGCTGTCATATTACAACGGGTGATGACGATGAGATCAAAAGGCTTCATTACAATAACAGGCAAGGAGTTCAGCGATCATCTGTATGGCAGGACGTTTCTCCTGTTCCTTTCGATAATCATCGTCGTAACGATCATCGGAATGGCCGCGGGTTCGGTCGACTACAACAACCAGATAGACAGCTATAATGAAAAACTGGTAGTGGCGGGCGACGATCCGGTCTCCGGTTCATATGTTTACAAACCCTCTGTCATGATCATCTTCGACGGGGTGGGCGGACTCCTGGTTAGCCTTGGTGCAATCCTCGGTATAGCTATGGGATTCAATCTCATAACGAAGGAAAAAGAGAGCAAGTCGCTGAAGATTCTGCTCTCCAACCCGATATATCGCGACGAGGTTATCAACGGGAAAGCGGCCGGCGGAATTCTGGCCCTGATAGTCGCCCTTTTCATAACCCTGGTGATCTCGCTCGGTGTTATGCTCGTATTCGGGGCCGTCCCTTCGGGGGACGATATCGGCTACATACTGCTGTTCGGGGTTGCCGCATTTCTGATGATATTTTCGTACTTCGCCATCTCGATGTTCATGTCGACAGTTGCGGAGGACAGCGGAACTTCGCTGGTGTATACGCTGATTATCTTCGTCTTCCTCTCAAGTCTCGTGCCAGTGTTCGTCTGGGGTTCGACGATCGACATGATCGTCGGGCCTGCTCCGGAATACCCGGAGGGCCTTTTCGTGGACATGCAGTATGACCCGGCCACAGGAGGAGTGACGAGCACGATATCGTCATCCGTGTCATCCGAAGATTCTGAAGAGGACAGGATCGCACAGGATGAAGCGGTGAGTAGATACTTTGAAGAGCTGGATGAGTACTGGAGCAAAAAGGATGTAATCTCCGGATTTGTCAATCTCTTCTCGCCGACGAACAATTTCCAGGATATAACGGAGACGCTGTCGTATTCGGTAGGGGCTTCATCCTCTTTCGGGTCGGAGGACTGGGAGAGTCCCGGCATTATGGATGTTCTCGGGAAGCTTCTCTGGAATTTTATTGCCCTTATTGCAATTCCTGTCGTATTCTTCGGCGGGGCGTATGTCTGTTTCATGAGGCTCGATGTGAGGTAGGAGATGGGAGGAGAATACGGCCGGACACCTGCCTTCCTGCTGATAACGGCATGCCTGCTCATGTTTCTCGTACCGCAGGCCGTCTCCGCCGGTACTGATTCAACCGCAAATACGGAGATCTCGTGTACTTTCCCAGGCCGGATCGTAGAGGCCGGCGAGACAGTAACATTCGACCTGAAGATAAAATGCAATCTCGGTACAAATCCCCGTATGCTTGAATTCGATACCTTCAAGGGTGAAGATGACTGGAAATATCATTTTTACTCCGGGGAAAAGGAGATCGACAGGATCCTGATGACCGAAGGAGAGGTGATTCCTATAACCTTCGAGATCGATACCGCAGGCGATACGGCTGTCGGGGTCTATCCGGTGAGAGTCAGGATCGATGACGCCCGCCTGTGGATATACATTACCATAGACAAGTCCCATGCAGGTGAATCGGGCGTCCTGAAACTGGCTGTAGTCGACGAACAGGGCGAAAACATAGAAGGGGCTTTAGTGAAGATCGCGGATGAAAGGAGGCACATTGTGATCAAGGAGGTGCTGACATCCGGAGACGGCCTCAGGACCGAGGTGGACCAGGGCGATTATATCCTGTATGTCGGGAGTGAAGGCTATAATGATGCGCATAAGGACGACGTTTCGATAAAGTGCGGCTATACGACGGATGCAGGGACGATTATGCTTGAGAAGGAGAATTACGGCCTGACGATCGATGTCAAATCCCCGCTTGTAACTGCATCGATCGGGAACAAACCGGTCTACGAGGCAGTCTTAACCAATGTCGGAAAGAGCGACGATGTGTTCGGGCTGGATGTAGGCGGCCTTCCGGGCGGTTGGTACGGGAGATACAAACTCACGGCGGATTCCACGGAGAGTGTATCCAAGCTGTATATCGACGCAGGATCGGAGAAGACGGTCTTCCTTGAGATAATACCCCCGTATTCTGTTGAAAAAGGTGATTATTTCTTCAACATGTCGGTGGAGTCGTCTGAAAAAGAATACTCCGAACCGCTTGAAGCGAGGATCACCGGCAGCAGCAATATGGTGATCTTCTCTGAAAAGTACCGCTACGATATGACGAAGGGAGATTCCGTCGAGATTCCGGTGACGATATCGAACAAGGGCAAGGGCGATGCTCTTACCAATGTAAGAACTGAGGTGTCTGCACCTGAAGGATGGAATGTGAAAATTACGCCGTCGTCCGTTCCCTCCATTCAGCCGGGAGAAAAAGCGACGGTCACACTGGTGGTGAGTCCGCCGACGAACATCGCCGCTTCGGATTACAAGATCTCTGTAAAGGTAGTCTCGGATCAGCAGGAGGAGACAGACGAGATCAGGATAGTGATCAATGAAAGCTCCCTGGTCGGAATTCTGGGATTGATACTGCTTTTGAGTGCCTGCGGAGGAGTTTACTACTTCTTCAGGAAGCATGAGAGGAGATAATGTTACAGCCCCAATATATTTTTGAGTGAAAAGGAGTCCCTGTTACAGATCGTAAAATCCTTTTTTGTGATCGAAACAGGAGAGAGAAGCATGCCGTAATTTATGTAAAGATGATTCCTGTAGCGAATGGCATCTATTCCAAGTCTGCAGACCTGCCGTTTCCGTTATGTGAGTAATAATCAGGATATTATGGGGAAATATTTATTCAAAAAGAGAAGCACATGTTATATCGAAGGACAATGAGGAAAAAAGAATACCATCTCTGCATGCTGGGCATAATTGCCGGCACCCTTGTCGCTGTCTATTTCGGCATAATATCCGGGAATCTGCTGGTGCCGGGAGTTATAATTATTGCAGGTATCGTGCTTGTATGGCTGTGCCAGAGGAAGGTGACAGATGTTATCACTGATGATCTTTCTGATATGATCCACGGCAAAGCAGCATTGAAAACGCTTGAATTTATGATAGTGGTCCTTGTGATATTTTTTATCGCTACGACGACATTTTACTGGAGCGGAGGCTGGGGTTTCGGAATGCATACCTATGATAACGGTTCGGTGCGGATAACGTTCCTGCAGTTTTACCCTGGAGGCTATCCGATCTACGAAGACAACTATTACTTTGTATCTACTCCTGCACTTACGGTCCAGGATATTAACGGTCTGGAGGATTTTTTTGTTAAAGGACATAATGTCCGGAATTATCCATATGTTATCGGGGCGGCTCTGGGCTTTGTTGCCGTACTCCTTGTATTGATCTTTACGGTATTTTCATTATACTACAGTCGAAAATATGGATGTACCGAAGATGAAAAACAGGATTAAGGTTTACCGTGCCATGCACGATATGACCCAGGAAGAACTTGCCGAAAAGATCCGTGTTACAAGGAAGACCATCAATTCAATCGAGAGGGGGAAGTATAATCCCTCAATTGAGGTTGCCTTTAAAATTGCAAAGATATTCAGGGTCCCGGTCGAGAAGATATTCTTTTTTGAGGACGAACCCCCGGAAGACGTGAATGAAGATCCTTCGTCGCCCGATTGATTTTTCAGTGATGTCCTTAGATTTATTATCAGGAGAAAGTGTCTCCTGAATATACTCGTTGAAGACAATGCAGGTACAGCCGCCGGACACAAAGAGAAATCCGCCAGAGGAGAGAATTGAGGATGCAGTTGCAAAACTGCGGGCCGCAGGCACGAAAGGCGAACTTGCGGAAGCCATAGCCTCGGAGATAATAAAATATTCACTTTACGAGCTCCAGGTTATCGGGGGAAGAGTCCGGCAGGAGATCGACAAACTTCCCTCTCCATACCGTGAGAAGGTCCGCCCGTACTTCCAGCAGCAGTTATTCGATGTATACAACCGGCTCATGTCGATGCAGAGGTCAGGTGGTTTTTCCAGGATGAACGGGAAGATCGATGACCCTGTCCTCTTCGTGGAATTTCTCGATGCTGTCCCTGACGGGTGCCTTAAGGATCCTGAACACAGCGGTACGGATTTCAACTTCGGCGACCCGATCAAATCGCTCTTTTATTATCTCCTGTGCTGCTTTACGATGTTCGTAATGGACGAACCCGGTCATCCGGTCGGCACTCCTTTCCCCGGCGGATTCATAGTTGAAAAAAGAGCCGACGGGTACTACTGCCCGATCCGTGATAAGGAGGAGGAAGTTCCTTTTTCGATATGCAACTTCTGCCCTGCAAAACAGATGGAAGGGGTTTGAGGTTCCAGATCGTCAAAGGCTTGTAAAATCTCCCCAGGTTACGTTCTGAACATAGAATTCAAAGGAATTTACCCCGTCCGGGTTCTGCATGGAATAATCGAGGTCCAGATCCAGCCTGAACGTCCCGTCGGGCCTGTTGGCAGGAGCTCCCCAGCTGTTCAAGACCGTCCAGTATCTCTCATCGGTATCGGTGTCGTTGTAGCCGAGGATGAGCATGGCATGCCCACCGTCGTTTCCTGTTGCACCCTGAGTGGATTCAGGCGTGAAAATAGCGGATTCCGTTTCATTCTCCCAGAAGTCCATAAAAGGGTCCCAGTCATCAGGGGTATAGATTATAACGACCGCACTGCCGGAGAGGAGTACAGATTTAATCGAATCGATTGCGGTTTCATTTGATATGTCCCGTTCTTCGTAGACCGTATTCGTTGCGATCATTTCGGCATGCATCTCTTCGATTGGATAATACGGATCAGTCTGGATGTCAGCCGCCGGAACCGAAGTGGATTCGCCTTTCTCGGACCTGACTGCAGAATCGGCAAACGTTGCGTTCATGTTGCCCAGGGGAACGACCTTGCCTGTTATGTTATAGAAATCTGCGAACCAGACCGGACTCCCGCCGCAGCAGGCCCAGATCCCTGTTCCGTTGTGGTATGCCGATGTGAAATACTGGACTGAGAGGGGATCGTTGATACCTTTCTGCCTGTACAGCTCCACCTGCAGGGCTCCGGTATCTGCCCATACCCAGCAGTTCCCGCAGTGTTCGGGCGATCCTCCGGTCTGGTCCCATTCCTCAGGGACGTATGCAAATTTCTCAAGGAGCGAAACGCTGTCGGGAATGTTGCCGGGATATTCCCGCGGAGGGTACCGCGGCGTGTTCCTGTTTGCCTCCTGCATTGCAAGTACGATCTTCGTCTGGAAATCAGTCGAAACTTCATCGGTTTTGTCAGATGACTGATCCGTAGTAACTACATCATCATTCAGGTCGGCCAGCCGGATACTGTCGGCCATCTCGTATATGCTGATGTCCACGGCCTTTTCGATATCCAGCGGGTCGACAGACCTGAACGCATCAAGATCTCCGGAGAGCATAGTGTTGAGGCTGACCCCGTCTATATACATTCCGTAAGGATCTGAGCATGACGAGCATGAATCGGAATCTTCCTCAGGGGATGTAAGTACAAAATATGAGAGTATTAGGGATAAGATGCATAAAACCAGAATAATCTGCCCGATATATTTCATTAATTCCAGTTTGGGCCGGTGAATTATTATATTTTTATTTTTGATGTCGGGATCTTTCTAAATGTTCCGGGAGGGCCTGGCGTATTGCTTACAGATCTTTTTTTGGCAACCCCGGCACCGGCGGCCAGGTCCGCCGGACGGCCCCTGCCCAGGGGCCTTGCCCTAAGATAGTTCTCTCACGGCACGCTCAGGGGACGGGCAAGCGTCCCCTAAGCTGTTGAATTTGTTTTTTTGGTTTCCGTTCTTTTAATGCCATGAATTTACCGCGTATCGCCGTTCAGGGGATACTTGTCTATCCCCTGAGCGGCCTGTCACAATGGAGAGGCCCCGAGGCCGGGGCCGATCCGCGGGCCTGCTGTGCGGCTCGCGGCGAGGGGTTGCCAACAATCTGCCTGATGGATAACTATTCCAGGTTGCTGATTTTCCCATGTCGATATGGAGTTAACCATCCTGAAAAAAACCCCGAGGATGTTTCTCCCAAAAAAAACGATCTCAAGAATTATCTTTTTAAGGGTCGTATATTCGGCCAGTACATGTATGAACTGGTCTCCCCGGTCGATCTCTCCGTTGTCCTGAAATATACCGGCAGGCTCATGATGGCCATAGCTGTCGTCCTTGCGGTCCCGATGGCGATGGCAATAGTTTTCATGGAGTCTTACACCGCCGCTGTCTACGGCCTCACTGCCGTTTTTGTAGCCTGCGGCGGCTTTATTCTCGTAAAAGTTCTCCCTGACGGGGAGCTCCGGTGGAAGGAATCGCTCGTGATTGCGGCGATAATATTCCCTTTCATCGCCCTCCTGAACGCATTTCCCTTCGCTCTTTCGACCGGCATGAGTCTCTCCGATTCGTTCTTCGAGGCGGTATCGGGGATAACGACAACAGGTCTTTCCGTCGCTCCTGCCGGTGTCGGCCCGGTCTTTCTCTTTGCAAGGTCGTGGCTCCAGTGGGTCGGCGGAATCGGGATCGTCATACTTGTTCTCAGTGTCCTCGTCCAGCCCGGGACGAGTGCATTCCGCCTCTTCTCCGCGAATGTCGGGGAGAACAGGATCGGGCCCAATGTGATGGTCACCGCCCGCATACTTGTAAAGATCTACCTCGTTATTACGGCGATCGCATTTATTCTTCTCCTTCTATCCGGGATGCCCGTATTCGATTCGATCTGCCATGCGTTGTCGGCCGTATCCACGGGAGGATTTTCAACCGGTTCCGATTCAATCGCATCCTTTCCCGGTTTCTTCGTCCCGCTTGTAATAGCCGCAGGCTTCCTGATGGGTGCGATCAACTTCGGGCTTTACACACGGATTACCGGCGGCCTGAGCGGGCTGAAGGAGATAATATCCGACATCCAGTTCAGGTATTTCATCGTCGTACTGGTCATCGGATTTCTCCTGCTTCTTTTCACGATGTCGGACAGTATGTCATTCGCCGATGCGTTGCCGGCCTCCGCGTTCCAGGCCGCATCGGCACTCTCCACTGCCGGTTTTTCGACAGTCGATATCGGGAGCCTCTCCGACAGTTCGAAGGCAGTCCTCACCATGCTCATGTGGATCGGCGGCTGTTCGGGTTCTACCGCAGGAGGAATCAAGATCATGAGACTCGTCATCCTCTTCGGTATAGTCCATCTCGTCTTCATCAGGTTCTTCCTGCCAAAGGAGGCTCTGACACCGCTGAAGGCGGGTGATGAGGTGATCGAGCCCGTGCAGGTGTATCATATACTTACCTATGTCATCCTCTATGTCCTTGTCATCCTGGTCTCGGGATTCATCTTCATGCTTCACGGGATCGGCCCCGGCGATGCGTTCTTCGAGGTGTCGAGCGCCCTCGGGACGGTCGGTCTTTCGACCGGGATTACAGGGCCGGGGATGGCAGATCTGATGAAATGGACCCTGGTCGTCGATATGGTCCTCGGGAGGATCGAGATTATACCATTATGTATATTGCTCTTCCCGCGAACATGGATCAGGAGGTAACCCGGTTGAGAATAATAATAGTAGGCGCCACCGCCCTTGGCATGGATCTTGCAGAGGTGCTGATAAAGAAGAACATTGAGGTGATCTTCATCGTCAGGGAGGAGAAGCTCGCCAAGGACCTGGCCGAAAATCTCGACTGCACGGTGATAAATGCCGAAGGGACGAGGCCCGATATTCTTGAAAAGGCCGAGATCGACAAGGCGGACGCGATTGTCGCCTGCACCTCCCACGACCAGGACAATATACTCATCGGCGTCATCGCAAAGGGCTACAAGACCCCCGAGATCATCATCATGACAGAGGACGTCCAGTTCATGAACGTTGCAAAGAAACTGGGATTCCACCATGTCGTTAATCCCCCGCAGGCCACATCTGCGATAGTCTACAACACCCTCAGGGGGATAGACACTATCGAATTGTCGACGATGATGAGGGGCGACGTCAGGTTCGTCAGCGTCATCGCCTCCCCCAAGTTCGACGGGATGAAGCTGTCGGAGATTGCGCTTCCCAAAAAAAGTGCGTTCATCGGCGTCTACAGGGACGATCATTTTACTGTTCATACAGAAGACCCCGGGATAAAGGAGGGTGACGAGGTGCTGATCGTATCGAAGCTCGATGAGGTCAACGGGATCTACGGTATGTTCTGCCCTGCCGAAGAAGAGGAGAAGGGACAGCAGCCCTAATGCAAATAACTATATTCTTTCTCCTCGTAATCTCGATTAATTCCTTAATACGTGATTTTTATGGTAAAATTAACTGCAAAAATACTTGATATCGATTACCGCGGCGTGCTGATCAACAGGATTGACGCGAGAAAGATCGGTGTTCTCGACGGCGACCGTGTCCAGGTGATAAACGAGAACACGGGTACCTTCGTGCAGGCGTTCGTCTCGACCACGGAAAAGCTCATAGAGGAAGGCTCGGTAGGGATACTTTATCTGACCAACAAGAAGCTGAATGCTCATGACGGGGACCCGTTCGAGGTGAGATTTGCGGACAGGCCGGCTTCCATCGAATATATACGAAAGAAGATGGACGGCGGAAAGCTCAACGCAGACGAGACGAAGGCGATCGTGATGGATATCGTGGACGACATCCTCTCGCCTGGTGAGATCAGTGCATATATCACCGGTTCGTATATACAGGGACTCGATATGGACGAGGTCGAACACCTGACAAGAGCAATGGTTGCAACCGGCGAGAAGCTGAATTTCACCTCGCACCCGATCGTCGACAAGCACTCGATCGGCGGAGTCCCGGGGAACAAGATCTCGCTCCTCGTCGTCCCCATAATTGCCGCCGCAGGTTTGAAGATTCCTAAGACCAGCTCCCGTGCGATCACCGGGGCGGGAGGTACCGCCGACCTGATGGAGGTCCTCGCACCCGTGACATTCTCCGCGGAAGAAGTCCAGAAGATGACCGAAAAAGCCGGCGGGGTAATCGTCTGGGGCGGGGCGACGAACATCGCACCGGCTGACGACAAGATCATAATCTACGAG
>NZ_KN360936.1:27129-32829 GCF_000784355.1 Methanolacinia paynteri
ATCCCGGTCGGGCGGAACGCGAAGGTGGCGACTGTCGAGGAGGGGAGAAAGCTTGCACGCGAATTCATCGATCTCGGTGATCGGCTGGGAATGAAGGTCGAGTGTGCGATAACATACGGCGAGTCGCCTATCGGCCATGCTATCGGCGTCAACCTGGAGGTTCGCGAAGCGCTTTCGATACTTGAAGGCTCCAATGTTCCCGGTTCGCTTCTGCAGAAGAGCGTATCGATCGCGGGAATTGCTCTCGAGATGTCCGGAAAGGCCCAGATGGGCGAGGGGGCAGTAGTCGCCTGTGATCTCCTGAAGAACGGGAAGGCACTGGACAAGATGAAGCAGATAATCGAGATCCAGGGCGGCGACCCGAACGTGAAAGCTGAGAACATATTACCGGGCGGGAACTCGTTCGACGTGATGGCGCCGGAGAGCGGCTATGTCGTCGAGATGAACAACAAGGCGCTTATAACGATCGCGAGGTCCGCCGGGGCCCCTAACGACAGGGGTGCGGGGATCTATCTCCATAAAAAGAAGGGCCAGCGTGTTGAGAAGGGCGAGCCGATCTTCACCATATATGCCGACCGGGGGTGGCGGCTGGAGAAGGCGGTGGAGACGGCCAGACAGCTGATGCCTATTATCGTCGAAGGGATGCTTATCGACCGCGTCCCCTCGGGCTACTGGAGACCGGAGACAGAGTAAAACGGGAGTAAGGGGTTTTACCTGAAGTCCCCTATTTCCCATCCGAGATAGTCCCTGATGATGATGTAGGCCATCTCGGGGGGTATCGCACCTTTTTCGGTTATTATCAGGTCGACGAAATCTGCCGGAGTAACGTCGAACGCAGGATTTTTTATTGTGACATTCTCCAGATCTCCGGCGATCTTTTTGTCGAGCACCTCGGATGAATCACGCTCTTCGATCTTTATCAGGTCGCCGGCGATGGTCTTCGGGGCGAATTTGAATGTCTCCGCGGCGACCATCATCGGCACTCTTGCCTCGCGGGCAGCGAGTGCGATCTGGGATGTCCCGATCTTGTTTACCACGGCTCCGTTCACGGTAACCGCATCGGTTCCTGTGATGAAGAGATCGACCTTCTTCATGTAGAAGCGGGCGGCCGAGTCCACGATGAAGTTCGTTTTTATTCCTGCATCGTTTAACGCCTTAATAGTAAGAAGGCCCTGGTTTCTCGGCCTGACTTCGGTTGCATATACCTCCCTGACCTTCCCCTGCCTGTGCGCCTCGATTATGCACCCGATTGCGGCCTGCGAATTGCAGTGAGTCATGATCACGGCGTCTTCGGGGATGTGTCTTGCACCGATCTCCGCGATCTTCGAGAGTGCTTCCTTCGAGTCGCGAATGAATTCGATACTGCCCAGCCTCAGGGCCTCCCTCGCCTCGGCGATCGTGTTCGCGTTCCTGACATCCTTCATCACGATGTTGAGGGCGTTTGGGAGCGAGACCGCAGTCGGCCTTGTTGCAAGGAGAACCGCCGCAGCCTTCTCCAGTTCTTCTTTAAACTGCGGCAGTGCGAGTCCCCCGAGCTCTTCGCCATATTTGCAGAGTGCTTCCACCGCGGCTCTTGCAATGAGCGCCGCACCCCTGATCTCCATCGTCCTGATCTTTTCTGCTGTATCTTCAAGCGACATGTACCTAAAGATAAGATGACGGGAATCTAAATACAATTTACGAGAAAAATAGTTTCAGGCGGAGATATAATCGCTCTTCTTCAGGGTATTCTTCTCGAATTTTCCACTGAAATGAACGAAGACCGTTACAGGTTCTCCCGCCTGGAACTCACGAATTTTTTGATCGTATACCTTTCTTACAGGCTTAAGCCCGGATTCCGTGAAGTGGCGGAGTGCATCGTTGTAGAACTCGATCTCTTTTTCCAGGAAGGCCTTCTCGTATGCGATGGTCTCCTCTGCGGCTTTCATGCAGTCTTCGTCCGGGATATCGGTGTTGTATTCGCCGTGATCGTTTAGTCCTGAGATCTGCCTCCATGCAAGTTTTCCGTCTTCGCCGTATTCGCGGTGGAGCATGTAGGGATAGATCCTGCAAATGGAGAACCGTTCGTTGTAAATGGTGCACCTGTTCTCTTTTAGGAAGATACATCCTCCGTTCTCCTTCGTCTTAAGGGCGTAGCCGGAGACGTAGAAGTTCCCGTTTTGATCGCAGAGTTCGAAGAAGGGTGCCGGGACTATCGCATCCGGCCGGATTCTTCTGACTCTCTCGGTGTCTTCGTCGAGGAGAAACACATGCCCGTTGAACTCGTTCGTACAGCACCTGCCGCAGAGGGTGCAGGAGAACCCGACCTCTTTTATGACCGAGCAGAGCTCTTCGATGTCATATTCCTCAAGGAGCCGGAGCTCTTCTTCGAGTTCGCCTGTCTTCTTTTCAATTCCATTTATCGAGTTCACCGAGGCCAAGCTGCATCCTCTTAAATATCTGCTGAAATATTGTAGCGGCGTTCAGAAAAAAGGTGCTCTTCGCTAATATGTGTGGATATAAAAATCAAATTTGAATACCTTTGACAACCCCTCGCCGCGGGCCGCCGGTGCCGGGGTTGCCGCAGTAAGATATGTACGCAATACAGCAGTGCCATGTATGTAATATCCGAACGTATGTGAGGATGAGAAAATGCTTCGCATTTTCAGGCTCCGAATGTATGTGAGAATAATGCAAAAGGAGGGAATATATTCATACGACTTTCTTCTCAGAGAGCGGGGATTTGTAGTCGTCGAACCACAGGGCTTCCGGATTCCTCCTGAAACTCATGAACTTTCCTATGTCCTCCCATTCGGCCGACTGGTGGAATTTTAGATAAGTTCTTTCGTCATCCACGCCGACAATCGCGATCTTTCCGCATACATGCGACATCGCGAACGTGAACCTCTTGGCAAGCCCCGAGCAATTCATCTTCGCCTGTTCGAGAATGAAATAGCCCTCTTCCACGGGAACGACAAAATCCCTGTTGCCGAGTGTCGGACGGCACTGGAAGACATAGTATGGTGCGATACCGATGAATGACAGTTTCCTGGAGAGTTCCGCTATCGTCTCCGGGTTGTCGTTTATTCCGTGCAGGAGCGGAGTCTGGCTGGCAAATACCGCACCTGCATTCTGCAGGATGTTCACGGCTTTTATCGCCTGTTCCGTGAGCTCTCTTGGGTGGTTGAACTGCGTAATTATATAGATCTTTTTTCCTTCCGTGGAATACCTCCTGATAACCTCCGGGAGTTTTGTATCGTTTAATATCCTGTAAGGGTTGTATGCCGGGACCTTCGTTCCGATCCTTACAATCTGTACGTGGTCTATCTCCCTGATCCGTGCGATGATCTTTTCAAGCCTGTTCGTCGACAGGAACAGGGGGTCGCCTCCGCTCAAAAGGACATTCGTGATCTCAGGGTGGGAAGAGATGTATTCGAGGTCCGCATCGATGTCTCTTGCAACCTCACGTGCGCCCCCGTTCATAAAAATCCGTTTCCTGAAACAGTACCTGCAGAATCCTGCACACATGTCGCTTACGAGAACGAGTGCCGTCTGGTCGTATTTATGCTCCATTCCGGGCGCTACGATGTACCTCGCCTCCCCGGATGCGTCGAGCCTGCCCCATTCCTCGAGTTCGGCCGGGTCAGGAATCACGAGCTTTCTGATCGGGTCCGCAGGATCGTCCCAGTCGATGAGGGAGAGGTAGTACTCGTTCGACCGGAAAGCGAACTTCTTCTGCACCTCCGCGAGCTTTTTTTTCTCCTCTTCCGAAAGCCCGGGGACCTTTGTAATGTCCGTGACATACTTCGGGCTGTACATGTTGATCAGGTGTTGATCGCATATTTCATATTATACCTTTCCCCCGGTGACCGGATGATGATCCCGAATCCGGGAAAGAATGTTTTTGTATTATTTTCGATGTATCTCGTATTCGTATCCGCCTTTTAATTCTGTCCCGCTCCTTTCATATGCCTCAAGATACTGCCCGCAGTTGCTCCCGATAAGGTTCTCTTCAGGTTCGCCTATGCTCATGATAACGTCATAACCGGTATCTCTGAGTTTTTTTACAGGAAACATCTCCTGATCCGGGACATCTGTTCCATCCTCTCCGGGACGGATAAATGAATTGATTCCGTTTTCCAGCGCCCTGAAATTAGGATTGACAGGAGTGATCTTTACGAGGAATACATCCGGCGGGAAGTATTTCAGAAGAACTTCAGGATCTATCTCCATATTGTCCCCGAGAGCAAAGTTGAGTGTAATCTTCCGCCCTCCTTTGTCGAAAAACAACTCGCCGTATTCTTTCATTTTCTCAAACGACCATGTCTTTACGGGAATCAGCCACTCCCTCGCCACAGGATCCGTCGTATGGATCGAGAACTGGAGCTGGAATCTCTCCCTGTAATGTTCGTCTTTGATCTCAAGAAGCCGTTTGAAGAATCCGTCGCAGCCCTCGGGAGCGATTGTCGAGAGTGAAGGAATGAGGCCGGGAGCGTTGTACCTGTTTTTAAGTGACTCAAGGACATCGAGAACCGCCGGATTGAAAGCCGGCTCACCCATACGTGCAAACTGGATCTTGAATTTCTCAGCATCAACGTATCCCCCCGGAAACCGCTTTCCGACAAGATAGTCGATCTGTGCATAGATATCGTCGGCTGAAAGTTTCCCCCTGTATCCCCCTCCTGCATCACACATCCGGCACCCGACCGGGCACCCGAAGAGGCTGGATACGATCAGCACCCATTTCCGGCTGCGGGTGAAAGGGGGCTGGACTGATTCAACAAATTCGATCCTCCTTCCGTCATCAATTTCTGCAATGTATACGCGGGCGATATCCTCATTTCCCGCTTCGGCAATAATTTTCAGTCTGCATCCCCTCCCGGTCCTTTGCAGATCCTCATTGCAGCTGCAACCCCGTCACCTACTGATATTGCAGTCTGCCTGAGTATTCCGTTCCTGACATCACCTGCGAAGAAAAGAAGACCCGATCCTGTGAGCTCACTGGTTCGGCCGGAAATTTCGCTTGAAATAAAATCTGTGCAAGGATCTCTTCCTGTTGCAAAGATCATTAAATCCGCATCCATTTCGATATTCGATCCGCCGGATACGCATTGCAGCATTATGCCGTCCTGTGTCTTTACAATCCGGGAAATATTTGTATTCTCAAGATATGTGATATTCGGGCTGCCGACAGCCTCTTTGAACAAAATATCCAGGCATTTTCTCTTATCTCCCCTGTTGAGGATTAGAATTTCGTTCTTCGTGCAGAGGCTCAGTGCATAATCAAATGCGGCATCACCAGAGCCGGCTATGGCTACTGTTTTTTCTGAGAGGTCCCGGATTTGTGATGTGTCATGGTGAGTACAAGCCCGGGCATCGTTATCGATATGGCACCCGGGCTTTTTCGGAACTGTTCCCGAGGCGATGATAACCCTGTCGAAACGGTATGTTTCCGTCTTTGTCCTGATCAGGAATTCTTTTCCATCAAGATCAAGCTGCATCACCGTCTCCTGTTTCAGTTCATGACTACTTTTTTCAAATTGTTTCCTGAAAAGGTCTGAGAGTTCAGTACCGCTGATTCCGTCCGGAAAACCCGGGTAGTTCTCCACAAGGCGGGCGTTGGGCAGGAGACCCCCCGGTTTATTCTTCTCAAACACCACGGGTCTGATGCCGCACCTGCTAAGCTGAACTGCCGCCGCCATTCCTGCCGGACCCGCCCCG
>NZ_KN360936.1:32961-39139 GCF_000784355.1 Methanolacinia paynteri
TTGTATGTCGCTGTTCCGTCTGCAGGAAAGAAAACCCTGTATCCGTGGACAAAGGCTGATCTTGCCGTAGTCTCGCAGCAAAGATGGGTCATGACGCCGGTTATCACGAGGTCGGTGACATTGTTCTGCTGCAGGATTAAATCGAGTTCTGTTGTGTAAAAGGCGTCATACTGGCTCTTCCTGATGCGGACAGAGAACGGTAGATCGAGATCCTTATTGAGCTCCGATCTTGTGTCTGTTTCAGCCAGAAGTTCACCCCACCACTCCCCCATCATTCCTGCATCTGCGGGTGTGTTAATGTGAAGTGTACTGATTACAGGGCGTTTTTTTGCAGCAAATGCCTCTGCAAGTTTTTTAATCCGCGGGATTACTGCCGCGGAGGATGGTACGTATGCATGCGAACCAGGATCCGTAAAATAGTTCTGCATGTCGATAACCAGAAGAGCGGAGTTTTCCGGATGAAAAACCTGTTCTCTTTTCCTGTTCATGGCGGCGATCCTCTCTGTCATGAGCATGGATTTTTTATCGATATTTTCAGGTCTGAAATAGCATTCCTTCATGAATCGATCAATATTCTATCACAGGATTTAAGAGAATGGCGGAGGTGCGCAGCCTTGAATATTTTTGTGGAATTCTCCTGAAATATCGAGGATTATCCGTCATTGTTGCGCGTTGCAGAAGACGTCCCGTAAAGGTTCTTTTTTCCTGACCGTAAAAGGCGTATCCGTCTATCGCCGGGTAAGATTTATATTCTGAAGATTGAAATCAGAGATTTTGATTAATTATTAAATGAACAAAGGCAATGGCAAGCAACACATAACCACCGTACTCGGTCCTGTGGAGAGCCTGGAGAGCTATGTTAAGGCCGACTGGTGGAGGGAGATCTTCAACGCGAATTATCTCCGTACTGACGGGGATGTCGTCGATGACGAGAGCATTACGAAAGCCGAAGTCGATTTTTTTCTTTCCCTTTTAAATCCCGGATTTCATGACACTATTCTCGATCTCTGCTGCGGGCAGGGGCGTCACTCGCTCGAACTCGCAGGCAGGGGATACTCGAAGATCTGCGGTCTCGACAGGTCCCATTACCTGATAACCCGTGCAAGGAAGCAGGCGAGAAACGATGGACTGTCCGTGGGATTCAGGGAGGGGGATGCAAGAAAACTCTCTTATCCCGCGGATTCGTTCGACTTCATTCTCCTGCCTGGGAACAGCTTCGGTTATTTCGAGACGAACGAGGACGATAAAAGGGTGCTTAGGGAGGCATTCCGTGTCCTGAAGCCCGGCGGCCGCATACTCCTCGATATCACGGACGGGGATTATCTTCGGGAGAATTTCGTCCCGAGAAGCTGGGAATGGATCGACCAGAACCACTTCGTATGCAGGGAGAGAAGCCTGTCTTCGGACGGCGAGCGGCTGATCACCCGCGAAGTGATAACCCACGTGAAGAACGGGGTTATGGCAGACCAGTTCTACGCCGAACGCCTGTATAATTCGGGCGACATCAGGGCGATGCTTGACGAATGCGGGTATAACTCCATAGAATTTCACGACCCGATTATCACCGACTCGCGGAGGAACCAGGACCTCGGGATGATGGCCCGCCGCCTGATTATCACGGCATCGGTCGAGAAGGAGTGGACCCCGAAGAAAAAGGTCAGCAGGAAGAAAAAGAAGGTTGCAGTCGTACTGGGCGATCCCCGGCTTAGGGATGTGATTAAGCCGTCATGTGTCTTCGACGAGGACGATTACCGGACTATCGGGAGGCTGAAGGAGGCGCTGTCCGAACTCAGGGATTATGAGTTCACCTACTTTGACAACCATGCCTCCATGCTCTCGTGGCTTCGACAGTCAGGAAGCAAAGCGGATTTTGTATTCAACCTATGCGACGAGGGATTCTTAAACGACCCGAGAAAGGAGCTCCATGTCCCTGCGGCACTTGAGATCCTTTCGATCCCGTATACGGGCGGAAACCCCCAGTGTCTCGCCTATTGCTACGACAAGTCGCTTGTCAGGGGTATTGCGAAGGAGCTTGATATTCCCGTTCCGCGTGCATTCGTGATAAACCCGGAGGACAGTTCGTTCATAGAATTCCCGATACACTTCCCGGTGATCGTGAAGCCGAACTTCGGGGATTCAAGCTTCGGGATTACACAGGACAGCGTATGCAGGGATATCTCCGAACTCCAGGATGCAATACTTCGCCTGAAGAGCTTTTCCGGTGACTGCAGCACTGTCCTCGTTGAGGAGTTCCTTACCGGAGGGGATATCAGCGTGGGAATTATTGGCAATCTCCCTGATAAATACGAGGTGCTCCCTGTGATCGAGGAGGACTACTCGTCCCTTCCCAGGGGTTATCCGAAGATTTGCGGTTATGAAGCGAAATGGGACCCGGAGTCTCCTTATGCCGGGATCACATCTATTCCTGCGGATCTGTCTGAAGAGGCCCGGCGCTTCCTCGTTGCGAGCTGCCTGAAGCTCTTCGGGAGGCTCGGGTGCAGGGACTATGCACGTTTCGACTGGCGCATAGATTCGAACGGCACACCCCGGCTCCTTGAAGTAAATCCGAATCCCGGCTGGTGCTGGGACGGGCATCTTGCCAAGATGGCGGGTATTGCCGAGATAACGTATGCGGAAATGCTCGGGATGATCCTGAAGGCGGCCGAGGATCGTATCTTCGGGGACAACGGGAAATAATTTCCTTTTTTTTGCCGTCGTGATTACAAAAAGGCGGATTAGTTTTTCTCTTTTAGTCAATACTCCTGATTCGTAAGTTGTTTCATTATATTTTCTTATCGGGAGATAGTTAGACAAAGGAATATTAAGAACTTCAAACAATATCAGATCAGGAAAGTTTGAAATTCAAATTATTGGACGATCAAAATGGGTTTGACTGAAGAGCTGAATGATAACCTTGTCGAGTTTTTTGACAGGTTTGCTTCCTGGGAGAATTCTGTAATCCAGCAGAGTTCCCTCACTGTTGCCGGAGCCCACGCTATAGAGAAGCTGGGCCACAACGGGAGCATGAGCATGAAGGACCTGTCCAAATCGCTGGGCGTCACGACCGGGACGATTACGGTAACGGTCGACCGGCTTGAAAAAGGAGGCTATGCAGTACGCGATCGTTCTGAAAACGACAGGAGATCGTACATCATCCGCCTGACAGAAAAAGGGAAGGAGGCGTTTTCGGATCATCACAGCCATCACATGAGCCTGTCCGACGAGATCGCATCCATCCTCTCCGAAGACGAGGTGAAAAACTTCGTCGGGATACTTGAGAAGATAAACAAAACAATCTGAAGGAAAAAATATGGGCGTAAAAGAGGAAAATCACAGCGATAGCGTAAGCTGTGGAGAAAATTGCCACTGCGGCCACGAACACGGGCATAATCATGAACATGATCACGGGCATGAAGGGCACGAATGCGGGAGTGCATGCGCATGCGGTCATGATCACGGTCACGAGGGGGGCAACACAAAGGAATATGTCATACTGGCCGCAGCGGGAATTTTACTTGCCGCAGCGATATCGGGAGAATACCTGGGCCTGTCAAACATTTTTGTAAGCTCTTTTGCGGTCCTCTCGGCGCTCTGTACCGGTATCCCGATTATCGTAAGTTCTGTAAGGGGATTGTTGGGCGGGAGGCAGAATGTCTGTGAACTTGCCGGAATTGCGATAATTGCGGCAATCCTGATCGGTGAATATGTCACGGCAGCAGAGGTGGGTTTCATCCTCTCCCTCGGCGAGATCGCCGAAGAATATGCATATGGCAAATCAAGGAGGAATATCGAGAAGATTGCGGCACTGCATCCCGAATACGGCCTGGTAGAGAGGGACGGGGATTTTGTCGAAGTGCCCGTTGACGAGATCGAAGTGGGTGACACCGTTTTAATCAGGCCGGGAGATGTCGTTCCCTCTGACGGTCTCATCATAAGCGGTGCGACCTCGGCCGACGAATCCTGCCTTACCGGGGAGAGCGTCCCGGTGGAAAAAGCGACGGGTGATCCCGTCTACTCGGGGTCGATCAATATCGACGGTGCGGTAAGAATTGAGGTTACGAAGAGGAGCAGGGATTCGACTTATTCGAAGATTGTGGATTTTGTTCGCGAGGCGGAGAAGAGAAGGCCGCCCACGTATCCGTTCATAGAGAAGTTCGCCTCGATCTATACACCGCTGACACTCGTGGTGACCGCTCTTACATGGATCTTTACTGGAAGCATCGAGAGGGCGATCACGATATTGATCGTGGCATGCCCGTGTGCCCTTCTCCTCTCTACCCCTTCGGCGGTCATATCTGCAATTGGTGCCGGGGCCAGGAGAGGAATTCTGGTAAAGAGCGGTTTGTATCTTGAAGAGGCCGGAAAGATTGATTCGGTGATCTTCGACAAGACCGGGACGCTTACCTCAGGAAGGATGAGAGTGGAGACTGTAAGAGCATTCGGGGGTTTCGACGAAGACAGGATGATAAATCTTGCCGCAGCGGCCGAGTGCGGATCCGAGCACCCTGTTGCCGCAACTATATCGGATTTTGCCGGGGAAAGGGGATTGAACGGCAGCGGATGCCTGCAGGTCAAGAGCCGCCCGGGTCTCGGGGTAAAGGCTGAGTCGGATTCCGGGACTATACTCGTGGGAAATATAAGGTTCATGGATGAGTCGGGAGTTTCGGTTCCGCCTTCTGTTTTTGCCGAAATCGAGGAGCTTTCAGCTTTAGGTATAAGTCCTGTCCTGGTCTCGCTTGATAATGAGATCATAGGGCTGCTCGGGGTTGAAGACTCTGTCAGGGATGAGTCTCCGTCGGTTGTCCGCGACCTGAAAGAATCCGGCATAACGAATGTTTCGATCGTTTCAGGTGATAGGAAAGAGATCGCCGAAAGCGTAGCTGATAAGTGCGGCATCGAAAGAGAGAATGTATATTCCGGGATTGCCCCCGGTGAAAAGAGATCGATCGTTGAACAATTCCAAAAGGATGGGAAGAAGGTCTGCTTTGTCGGAGACGGGGTAAACGACGCTCCCGCCCTTGCGCAGGCGAATACAGGCGTCGCGATCGGTTCGCGAAAGAATACCGTTGCGATCGAGACCTCCCATGTGGTTCTACTCGGTGAAGGCCTGAGGCAGATCTTAAGTTTCATCCGGCTTGGCAGAAAGACGGTCCGGACCATAAAGATAAACGTCGCATTCGCCCTGTCGTTTACTTTCATACTGATGGCTATGGCGTTTTTGGGTATAGTTCACCCTGCCGCGGGAGCAGTGGGCCACCAGGCGGCTGTTCTTTTGGTCCTGGCGAATTCGGCGCTGATACCTTTGGGAATGGGCAGGTGGAACTGAGATCAGGACTTTTATGACATTATGACAGGGATATTACGCCAACCCTGTACAATATTTATCGGATATTAACACCTGATAATTCCTGAAGATATGACCAGGTTTTTCCCCGGCGACGTAGTTCTGGCATCGATGAGCCTGAGAGGCCCGGGCGGGAAAAAGGTTCGTCCGGCTGTGGTTATTGGAGAATGCGAAAGAAACTCATTCCTTCTTTGCCCTGTTACGAGCCATATGCCCGAGCGGGGCGACTACCTCCCCCTCGGCCTCGATGCTTTTGAGAAAGGCGGTCTTGATCTCTTTGACGAGAGTTATGTCCTCGTCTCCGAGGCGGGACCGGTTGACGGCAGGTACATCCTCGGGAAGAAAGGGAAGCTTGTCTCATCGCTATTTATGGAAATTTCCGGGAGGGTGAGATTTTGAGCTGCAAAATTACCTTCCGGGAGGTCACAGAAGACGATCTCGAAACCATGAATGATCTTGTCAACGACCCGGATATCTCGAGATATCTCGACCAGATCCCTCCGGTGCCGATGTCGAAGACAATCGATTTCTGGGAGTTCGCCGTGAGCAGAGGGGCCATGTGGTGGGCAATTTTACTTGGAAACGATATCATCGGTAGTGTCGGTGTCGTCCCGGAGGACTCGGACGGAAAGATGTCACACGTCGGCGTCATGTTCGTATATCTCCTGAAAGATTACCGGGGACTTGGTTACGGGGGCATTGCGATCGATCATGCACTTTTTATGGCCGATGTATCCGGGCTAAAGAGGATCGAATGTCTCGTCGCGGAAGGAAACAGCCGTGCGATTGCACTATACCTGGAAAAAGGATTCATTGTCGAGGGAATAAAGAAGG
>NZ_KN360937.1:0-1824 GCF_000784355.1 Methanolacinia paynteri
ACAGGACGAAGAACTGTGTGGCGCTCGCATGCGAATTTGCCACCGACAGGCCGGAGCAGCTGATCGATTCATTCCAAAAACTCGTCGAAAAGTACACACTCTCCGACGAAACCGGTCTTGCCATCTTCAGGGGATTCGACCCGTCCCCGCTTGAAGGATACGGTAAGTCCGTCAAGGCAGGAGAGGTTACTATGGCCGATCTCGATAAGATAAGGAAATATCTCGATATCAGGATCGAAGGCCGCGGAATTATCGGCGCCGCCGCTGCCATCCCGTATTACACCCGCTACGAGGAGGCGCTCAGCATATGAACAGGACCGGACTCAAGGCCGCACTGCTCGAAGTTGGAACCGCAAGGGTCACAGGCATGCCAGTCGATCTTTCGGACGGATCACACGCAGGACCGGGTGCAGGTGGCACGGGTTCGGTTTTTTTTTCGTTTGACGGAATACTCGTCAGACTTTCGATTGATAATGGCAGCAAGGTAACGATCGAGCATATCGGCGACGGGAATGCGGTCCTCCATTTCGGCGACATCATACAGGAAGGAGTAATCGAACCTGTCGCACTCCACTGCCCCCGGCAGGCCTACATAACGATAAGCGAGGGCTGCATCTTCAAATGCCGTTACTGCAACGTTCCCTTCCAGGAGCAGAAGATCAAGACCCCGGAAGAAGTGGTTTCGATGATCGAAGAGGTCGCAGACGATATCGACTGCATATCCCTGACATCCGGCGTCATCGGATCTCCTGAAGAGGACGAGGAAAGGGTTCTCGAAATCATCAGGAAGGTAAAGAAATTCAGTCTCCCGGTCGGGGTCTCTACCTATCCTCTGCCGGGAACTCCCGGAAGGCTTCACGACCTCGGCGTCGCGGAGGTCAAATTCAATCTCGAAGCCGCAACACCCGAACTCTTTTCTGAGATGTGCCCCGGACAGGACAGGAACCGGATACTCGCGGCGCTGAAGGAGTCTGTCGAATTATTCGGTAAGAACCATGTCTTCTCAAACATCATTCTCGGCCTCGGGGAAACCGATGACGAGATGAAGACCTGCATAAAGGAACTCTGCGAAGCGGGTATCATCCCGGTAATCAGACCGCTGAACCCGAAGGCGGAACTCAGTGACTTCCCCCGTCCTTCGGCGGAACGAATCATGAACATCTTCGAATACCATAAAGCCCGGCTGAAAGAGAACGGACTCGACCCGGCAAAAGCAATGACAATGTGTGTTGCATGCACGGGCTGCGACCTCACCCCCGGGAGGGACGAGTGATGAAAATAATGACCGGCGAAGACCTCATCGTCGCCTCAATCGCGGTCTCAGCCGATACCGTCTATACCGTCCCCGGCTACCCGGTGACGTCGCTCGGGGACAAGACCGGAGCGGAGTTCGTGATCAACGAGAAGACCGCACTCGAGTACGCGATCGGCGACTCGCTCGCGGGAAAGAGATCTGTCATGATCGTCAAGAACGCCGGGATGAACGCACTCGCCGACCCACTCGTAATTACCACGACACAGGGACTGAGGAAGGGCGTCCTCATCATCGCGGGCGACGACACGGAGGCGAAGGGCTCGCAGAACAGGCAGGACTCGAGGTATTATGCGGAGGTCGCCGAAGTTCCGCTGGTAGAACCCGACGAAAAGAGCCTGCACATGGCGGTCGAATACGGGCTCTCGGCCTCGGAGAAATATTCGAGGATAGCGATTCTCCGGGTGACACCCCGTATCCTGGATGGCGAAGTTAAGAGAACTGTTGTTCCGGCGGGGAGAGAGGACGGAACAGGCAGCCTCGCAGATCCCCGCCTGACTATGAAAGGCCGC
>NZ_KN360937.1:1934-6910 GCF_000784355.1 Methanolacinia paynteri
GGGATCGAAAATTAGGTGAAACCGGAAGGCAGTTCATTGCGGACCACAGGGGAGCGACACCGCCTCCGTTTACCAAAGAGCCGGAGACGATGGAATCGAGAGGCTACTCACGCGGACTCTGCCCGAACTGCCCCTACAAACCGCTCTTCGAAACCATCGCCGCGAGCGGGAGCGGAAGGGAGGCTATCTGCGATACCGGCTGTTCGCTGCTCGCCAAAAATCCGCCCTACAACTTCGGCATCGCCAACTACGGGCTCGGATCGTCCGTTGCGGTGGCGGCGAAGAGCACCGGCCTTGCACTTCTCGGCGATTACGCCATACTCCATTCGGGGCTGAACTCCCTGATCGACATATATCAGAAGAGTCTGCCCGTGCTCTGCATAGTCCTCGTGAACCGGAGAGCCGCGATGACAGGGATGAAGGCCGTCGCAGACATCGCCCCCTATCTTGACTGGGCGTCACCTGTGCGGCTGAACTGCGGGGGCGGGTCGATGGAGATCATCGCGGAGAAGCTTGAAGAGAAGAGAGAAAAGCCGGAGATTATTCTGGTCTACGGGCAGTGCCCGGAAGGAGAGAGTCATGAAGCAGTTAAATGTTGAGATATGCGACGTCACGCTGAGGGACGGGGAGCAGACCCCCGGAGTATCGTTCACCTGCCAGGAGAAAGTGAACATCGCCCGGAAGCTGGACGAGATCGGAGTGGAGGTGATCGAGGCGGGATTCCCGAACATCTCAGAACAGGAAAGAGCGTGCGTGAAGACGGTAAAGGGCCTCGGGCTCGATGCACGGATCTGCTGCCTTGCACGGGCGGTACGCGAGGATGTCGATGCCGCAATCGACTGCGACGTCGATCTCGTGAGCATCTTCTTCGCCACATCCGATCTCCACATGAGGATCAAGTACAAAAAGTCCCGCGAGGAGATGCTCGAACAGGCGCTCGGGATGGTCGATTACGCGGTCGACCACGGGCTGAACGTGCGATTCTCGGCGGAAGAGGGGTCGAGGACGGACACGGATTTCCTGAAGGAGATGTTCAGGCAGGGTGCGGAGAGAAAGGCGGCATATTCCAGCTTCGCCGATACGGTCGGGTGCATGACGCCGCTGGAGATCTTCAACATCGTGACCGAACTCAAATCCGGGCTGAAGAACCCGCTCTGCGTTCACTGCCACAATGACATGGGTTTTGCCAGTGCGAACACGTTCACTGCGGCACAGGCGGGGGCGTTTCAGCTCCACACGACGGTCAACGGGATCGGCGAGAGGGCGGGGAACGCAAGCCTCGAAGAGGTCCTCGTCGCCCTCCGGATGAAGAACGGAATCGAAAGATACGACCTCACGAAGCTGCAGGAGATCTCTAAGATGGTCGAAGAGTATTCGGGAATACAGGTCGCAAAGACGAAGGCGGTCGTCGGCGAACATGCATTCGCACACGAGAGCGGCATCCACATCGCCGCGATCCTCGAAGACCCGGCGACATACGAATACTTCATGCCGGAGATGGTCGGCGGCGAGAGGCAGTTCGTCCTCGGAAAGCACACGGGCAGGAAGGCTCTCGCACATGTCGTAAGCACCCTCGGCTGCGAACTTTCACCGGCGGAGACCGACTGGGTGCTCGAGCAGATCAAGGAGCGAAGTGCGGGGAAATGCTCTATCACTCCCGAGATGCTTCTGAATCTCATCAAAAGATCGAAGGAGTGTGCCTGAGGGAAATGGCGACATTATCGGAAAGACTGCTGGGGTCCCCCGAAGGTTCCTTCACGGATCTTGAACTTAGCAGGGCGTATGCTCATGACGGAACCGGCCTGCAGGCGCTTCTCTCCTTCCTTCGGATGCAGACGAAGGTCCGTTACCCGGAAAAGATCTCGATAATCTACGATCACATCGTCCCGGCGAACAACAGCGAGACGGCGAACCTCCAGCACGAACTCAGGGATTTTTCAAAGGAGGCGGGTTTCGACTTCCGCGATATCGGCGAGGGGATCTGCCACCAGGTGATGAGCGAAGGGGTGTGCCTTCCCGGCGAGGTCGTCGTCGGTGCGGATTCGCATACCTGCACTCTCGGTGCGTTCGGTGCTTTTGCGACCGGGGTCGGTGCGACGGACATGGCGGCGATCTGGGCGACTGGCGAGACATGGTTCAGGGTTCCGCAGACGACCGGAGTCATTCTCGAAGGCAGGCTGAAAGGACGGGCCGAACCGAAGGATGTCGCACTGACCTACGTGACCCGGCTCGGTATGGACGGTGCGACCTACAGGGCGATCGAGTTCACGGGAGAAGGAGCCGAAACGACCGAGATGGAAGGGAGGCTTACGATCTGCAACATGGCGATCGAGGCAGGTGCGAAGGCGGGACTCTTCTATTCGGACGATAAGACCGTGTCGTACCTCGCGGAGTTCGGGAAAGATGCGGCCCGGCAGGAGCCCGAGGACTGCACATATGCAGATGAGCTCTACCTCGATCTCGACGATATCGTCCCGTCGATCTCCGCACCTCACAGGGTGGACAATGCGGTTCCGGTCGATAAATACGAGGGGACGCCCCTCGACCAGGTCTTCGTCGGGACGTGCACGAACGGGCGTTACGAGGACCTGAAGCGTTTTGCAGATATCGTCAGGGGGAAGAAGATCGCAGTCAGGACGATCGTCGTCCCCGCCTCGAAGACTGTCCTCCAAAAATGCATAGAGACAGGTGTCCTTTCGGATATCGTCGCAGCAGGATGTTCGATCGGAACACCGGGATGCGGCCCGTGCCTCGGTGCACACATGGGTGTTCTCGGCGAAGGAGAGATCGGCCTCTCGACCGCAAACAGGAATTTCAAGAACAGGATGGGCGTCGGTGCAGAGTATTACCTCTGCTCTCCCTCGACCGCCGCTGCAAGTGCACTTAAAGGCGAGATCGCGAACCCGGAGGAGATCCGATGAGCGATAGTAATTCAATAAAGGGATCGGGCCATGCCGTCTGCGTCGACGACGATGTCGATACCGACATGATCATCGCGGGAAGATACCTGCGGACGAAGAACAAAGATCTCTGGGCGGAACATGCATTCGAGGACTACGACCCGACTATCGTCGGGAGGCTTTCGTGCTCGGTGATCGTCGCGGGGAAAAACTTCGGTTGCGGATCGTCACGCGAACAGGCCGCAGCGGCGCTTAAGGCCGCGGGTGTGAAGGCGGTCGTCGCAAAGTCCTTCGCAAGGATCTTCTTCAGGAACGCGATCAACCTCGGGATTCCGCTCTTCGAGGTCGCCGATTTCGAATGCCGGGAAGGAGACGAGGTATTCTTCGATCTCGAAGAAGCAGTGGTGGAGTGCGGCGGCCGGAGTTACGAAAGCGTCCGGCTATCGGACCGGATGAACGAGATTATCGCGGCCGGAGGACTTATCGAATATCTCGGGAGGAGGAAGTGATCTTTCCCCGGCACTGCAAGGAGGTCGGCTATGCCTCGGGAATGCCGCTCGGCAAAAAGGTGTACTTCCTGAGCAGGTACCTGATAGTCGAGACTGAAGGCGGATACGAGATCGGCGAAGTCCGGTTCGTTCCCGGCGGAACGGGGCTGATGAGGGATATCGAGGAGTATACCTGTCTTGCGGATGCTGCCGATACGATGGTCTGGCCGGAGAAGGTCATTCTTCATAACAGGGCGGACCTGATCAAAAAAGCCGCATCGACCGGGAAGAAGGCTGTGATTTTCAGGGGAATCGACGAGCACATGAGCTTCGTGATCGATCCCGATCCTTCGGTTCTCCTGAAGGTTCATCTCTACGATGCGAAACCTCCGGTCGCTGTTCTCTCCGAGACCGCGAAGAAACTCGAAGCTGCCGGACTCTTCGGGCAGGAGGAGATCGAGTTCGTTCACCACATCGTCGATATAGAGAAGATCGAGGCGGAGGTCTACCCGTGCAGGGCCGGGGGATTCGAGAAGACACTCGACAACGACAGGCCGGAGCAGGGGGAGAGGATCGCCGGGTGCCTGACAGCAAGGCAGTTTCTCGCAGAGGAGTACGGGGACGGCTTCGAGGTCATCAATACATGCCCCGCCGATCGTGCGGAAGAGGAGCCGTTCGTTGCAAGGTGCTGCCGCTCCGAGAGAGCCGGGAAAGTCGACGGGAAGGCAGGATGGATCGTCCACTGGGGAGCATCGCCTAAGGATATCGCCGATGCGGTCTTTGCAGTCGTTGCGGCATACAGGGAGAAGGAGCCAGGCGAATGAGGATCGCGGTTGCGCCCGGAGACGGGATCGGGAAGGAGGTCATCCCTGTCGCCCGCCGAATTCTTGAGATGCTCCTTCCCGGTGCAGAGTTCTTCGACGTGGAGCTCGGGTACGAGAAATGGAAGCGGACTGGTGCGGCCTGCACGGATGAAGATATTGAGTCCCTTAAGGATTCGGACGCGATCCTCTTCGGAGCGGTGACGACACCCCCGGACCCCTGCTACTCCAGCGTCCTGCTCAGGATCAGAAAGGAGCTCGACCTCTATGCAAATCTCCGGCCGGTTTGTGGTGACGGTTTCAATATTATGATCGTAAGGGAGAACACCGAAGGGCTCTACTCCGGGATCGAGGAGATCGGGACTGAGAGGTCGACGACCCTCCGGGTGGTGACAAGAAAGGGGAGCGAGAGGATCGCCCGGTGTGCCTGCGGTCTTGCGAAGGAGAGGAGGAACTCGCTCGTCATCGGCAACAAGGCGAACGTCCTGAAGTCGGACGTCCTCTTCAGGGACACATGCCTTTCAGTTGCGGCTGAGGAAGGCGTTTCCGCGAAAACGGCATACATCGACGCCCTTACACTCGACGTTCTTATGCATCCCGCAGATTCCGACGTGATCGTTACGACGAACATCTTCGGCGATATTCTCAGTGACGCTGCCGGGTATCTAACTGGCGGCCTCGGGATGCTGCCGAGTGCGAACATAGGCGAAAAATACGCGTTTTTCGAGCCGGTTCACGGGAGTGCCCCGGACATCGCCGGGAAGGGG
>NZ_KN360937.1:7039-8403 GCF_000784355.1 Methanolacinia paynteri
CGGCGGGAATTCTTCGACTGAGGAGGTCGGAGAAGCTGTCATAAAGAGACTTACCTGACTTTAAAGGAAGTCTGAAAGAAATAAAAAGGGGCCGGACTGAACCCGGTCTCCTACAATTTTAAAAAATATTAAATTTTGATAATTTTGTAAAAAATTATAAATACACGATTGACCTATCCACTCCCTTGAGCTGATTGCTATGCCACCAGTCAGATTAAATGCAGTAAAATTCCAGAAGGCAATTATCGACCGTGACATCCTGGTCAGATACCTTGTGGTTATAGACTGGCCTAATGAAAGGCTCGGGGACATCGTCAAGGTCTCCCCGACCAGTGAATTCAACAAATACATCGCACAGATGCTGAACACCTATATCAACAAAAACCAAATCCCGGACATGGAAGTCGCCCCGGCGATAATGAACATGGCCGACGACTATCTTACAGGGAACGATATAGTCCTTAAAGCAGGGGACTATTACGCACTCCAGACTCACTTCAGGAATATGAAGAAGACGGCTGTGAAGAGCACCAAAACAACTGCCGCTGCGACACGCAAGAAAACCGTTGCCAAATAACAGCGGGGAATTCAATAATCCGGGGACTTGAGAGAGATTTCTCCCTCCTTCCC
Source organism: Methanolacinia paynteri (assembly GCF_000784355.1). Taxonomy (NCBI): domain Archaea; kingdom Methanobacteriati; phylum Methanobacteriota; class Methanomicrobia; order Methanomicrobiales; family Methanomicrobiaceae; genus Methanolacinia; species Methanolacinia paynteri. The sequence continues at coordinate 7,670 of NZ_KN360937.1, forward strand.
CCTCTTAAAGGCATTTTATGAATTTTGAAGTATTTCCTTTGATCATCGGCTGGGAACTGACCCTCGAATGCAATATGCGGTGCAAACATTGCGGTTCCACGGCGGGTGCGAAAAGGCCTAACGAACTGACAACCAAAGAGGCCCTCGATCTCTGCGACCAGTTCCCCGATCTCCTCGTCCAGGAAGTGGATATTACGGGCGGCGAACCGCTCCTGAGAAAAGACTGGACGATTATCGCCGGACATCTCCAGGATCTCGGCATTCCTGTAAACATACTGACGAACGGGCTGGTCATGGACAACGAGATGATCGCGAAGATGAAAGAGCTGGATATAAGGGCGGTGGGCCTGAGCATCGACGGGCTCCGGGAGGTTCACGACCGGTTCCGCAACTACAGGGGCTCATACGAGAAAACGCTGAACGCGGTGCGGCTTATGCAGGAGGCGGGAATCAAGTACAATATCATCACGACCGTAAACAAAGAGAATCTCGACCAGCTCCCTGCGATGCATGATGTCTTCAGGGATCTCGGCGTCCGCCACTGGCGGCTCCAGCCGCTGATTCCGATGGGGCGTGCACTCCAGAACCCCGGTCTCGAACTGAACGACGAGGACATGCTCGCACTCGGGAATTATATCCGGAAGCAGGCCGCAGATCCCGATCCCGTCAAGCCCGATATCATGTGCAGCGACGGGCTGGAGTATGTCAAACCCGGCATCGGCGGACCGTGGAGA
>NZ_KN360937.1:8617-10942 GCF_000784355.1 Methanolacinia paynteri
GCGAAAAACTGGGAGACTGCCAGGGCGGGTGCTCTTCGAGTTCTTATACGGGAACGGGGATATTTCACAACGATCCCGTGTGCTATTTCAGGGCCGCCAGGACCGAACAGAACGCGGACAAATTCACATAAAAATCCTTTTTCCCCCGGCGGGCAGAATAGTTTATACTGGTTCTTATGAGGGATGATATCACCATATGCAGATCGCGAAGGATTCTGTACGGGATTTTTCTTTCTGCATTTATTCTTTCGGCGACGGGTATTTTTCTGCCGGTTCTTGCCGACGACAGCCTTTCGCCTATACGTGCCGAATATTCATCCGGCGAGATAACGATTCTCAGCGATGAGGCACGGGAGACAGCAAACGAATCCCTGAACGCCATCGCCACCATTCCAGTGGGTGAACGGACTTTTGAGAATACTGTCGTCGCATTCGACAGTGTACTGACGGATTACGGCGATGCAGTCTCGCCGCTTACGATTATGGGTTACCTGTCTCCCGACCCGGAGATTGCAGCGGAGGGGATGGATGCCGACATTGCGCAGAGTAAATTTTACATCGAGGTCTACACACGCAGCGATCTCTATGATGCGCTGAAATCGGTCGAAGATAAAGTGCCTGGTACTCCCGTCGAGCAGAGGCTCTATAAGATCATTATCGACGAGTTCGAGCATAACGGCCTCGGGCTTCCGGAAGAGAACCTCACGAGGGTGAGGGAGATGAACGCGGAACTCAGCGCCATTAAGACCGAGTTCAACTCCAACCTGAACAACGACAATTCGTCGATCACTTTTACTGGAGAGGAGCTTGAAGGGGTGCCGGACGAAGATCTCTCTTCATTCTCCCGGACGCCTGAAGGGGATTACATTGCAACGGTCAGCCAGGGTTACAGTACCGTGATGACCTACGCCGACAGCGGGGATACCCGCAAGAGGATGTACGAGGCATACAATGATGTCCAGGGGGAAGCGAATACACCTCTTCTGGAAGAAGCGATCGTCCTCCGCGAGAATATTGCAAAGGAGATGAGATACACCACGTGGGCGGACTATACAATCAGGAACCGTATGGCGGAAAACGCGACTGTTGTCATAGAGTTCCTGGATTCCTTAAAAGAGCCGCTTTCTGAAAAGATCGAAGAGGAGACGGCGGTTATCCTCGAAATCAAGCAGGAGATCGATCCGGGAGCGACTGAGATATATCCCTGGGATATCAGGTACCTCGAACACATTCTCATCATGAGGGATTATAACTACGATGTGGCGGAGTTTAAGAAATATTTCCCGTCCGACAACGTGGTAGACGGGGTCTTTAATACGACGGGGATGCTCTTCGGCGTCGATTTCAACGAGGTACAGGATGCTCCGGTATGGTCGCCGGACGTGAGGCTCTTCGAGGTTTCGAACAGGTCCGACAACAGGACTCTCGGCTACCTCTACCTGGATCTCTATCACAGGGACGGGAAGTACACGGGTTATGCAACTTCGCAGCTGATTTCAGGCAGGGAGAAGAACGGAACATACAGCCTGCCGGTTGCAATTATCATCGGGAGCTACGATGCACCGGAGGGAGACAACCAAACCCTCTTTAAGCCTTACGATATCTGGACGATGTTCCACGAAACCGGGCATGCGATGAACGTGATCCTTACTACGTCTCATTACGGCACCCTTTCCGGGTATAAATCGTCCATGGACTTCTGCGAGACGCCGTCCCAGGCTCTTGAGGAATGGGCATACGACCCGGATGTCCTCGAATCGATGTCGGCTAAGTACGGGAATTCCTCGGAGAAGATCCCGGAGGAGCTCGCCGGACAGGCGATTGCGGCAAGGAGTGTCGGCATGGGTTACGATTACGGCTACCAGGTGCTCTTTGCGCTTGTCGATATGTATTACCACACGGCGGACGGCCCGGTGAACACGACTAAGGTCTGGCACGATACATCTGAGGAGATCCTCGGGCTCGACGAGCCGGAGGGCCTTCACCCGGCTGCGACTTTCTCCCACATCATGGACCAGTATGATGCAGGATATTACAGCTACCTGTGGTCGAAGGTCTATGCACTGGATATTGTCGACGAGTTCAAAGAGAACGGGATGACGAACGAGACTCTCGGCTTAAAGCTGAGGAACGATGTCTACTCGCAGGGGAATATGGCGGACGGGATGACGCTGCTCGATAACTTCCTCGGACACGAGCCGGGGACCGATTCCCTTTACGGTTTCATCGGGCTGAATGTCACGGGCGAGACTGCGGCTGCGTAGATCTCTCACATTCTTTTTTTGCCGAAATTCACTGTATATTTAATTTCCATGAAATCTTGGG
>NZ_KN360938.1:0-6802 GCF_000784355.1 Methanolacinia paynteri
TCGTCCCGTGTGGGATTACAAGACGGCCGTATTCCGAAGGTGTCAAAAGAGAGCTTTCTATATGTACATGCGAATCGATGAGTCCGGGAATCACCCTCGCACCTTCAAGGTCGATCTCTTTTATCCCCGAATAGTCTCCTTTGCCGATTACGATCCCGTCACTCACCGCAAAGTCGCACAGGTCCCATTTACAGTCGAACGGACAGAAAAGTTCGGCATTCAGAAATACGATATCCGCAGGCGCTTTCCCCAGCGCCACGGGCAGCAAATCTTTTGCGGCTATTATTTCACCTCAATATTCCTTATCACCGCAGAGCTGCGCCTGCCGTCTTCAAGGATATACAGGTATAATTTATAATTCCCCGGTTCAAGTTCGACAGGAAGGCTGTAGGTGTTGTCGCCCGGTTCCAGCGAGACAAAATTGATATACCTGCCCGCTTCCACCTGCCTGAACCCGGCGAGATCGAAGACCGTAACCTGCACCGAAACGTCCGCCGGCTCTCCGTCATTGATAATCTCGATATCGAGAGAGCCGTTGTCGTATGCCACGTCGCCGAATGAATATGTAAGACAGCCGCAGCACATAACAGCAGTCGCCACCAGGATAACAGGGATTGCAGCTCTCATACCAACCTTGCACAAAGACATTATGTGAATTAGCTCAAGAATCTTTAAAATTCTTTTTATGGGAATGCCGGACGGATCTCCAACCGAAGCTGATATTTAACATGAAAATCCGGATCAGGACACTTTAGATCCCCGATCCTGGTTCCGATAAACTTTTTGGCTCTTTGCTGTCTCTGTGGTATCCCTGATTTATTTTCCGGATATTAAGTTTCTGCATACATCCACTCCCGGGCATAGTTCAGAACCCTTTCTGGAGTTAACTTGTTCCGTACGCGTTATGAGCTTACCGCATCTTTCCGTTCAGGGGATACTCGTCTATCCCCTGAGCGGCCTATCGCAAGGAGAGGCCCCGCGGTAGGGGCCGATCCGCGAGCCTGCTGTGCAGCTCGCGGCGAGGGGTTGTCTGATTTGGATATGTTAATACGTTAAGATCTCACTCCGGCGACCCCGGCACCGGCGGCCGAGCCGCCGGACGGCCCCTGCCCAGGGGCCTTGCCTTAAGATAATCTTCCAACGGCACGCCCGGGGACCGGCAGGGGTCCCCGGACTGTTGAAGTTAGTTTTTTTCCCGGTACTTCTTTCCGTACACGCCTTGAGTACACCGCGTCCCGCCACGCAGGGGATACTTGTCTATCCCCGGAGTGGCCTATCACAAGGAGAGGCCCCGCGGTCGGGGCCGGTCCGCGGGCCTGCAGTGCGGCTCGCGGCGAGGGGTTGCCAAAGATGTGATCGAGGGATACCACAGCTCTTTGCTCTCTCATGTCTTACTCAGGCGACCCCGGGCTGTTTATTTGGTTTAACATGAAAATCACGTCGTGATTTACATGAAACAGTGCATGAAACCTTTGTTTCATAAACGCTTTTATTAAAGTTCCCATATAATGATTTATATGAAGGGGGAATCTGAATTTCCATAATTACATTTGCCCATCATAAAGGAGGAACAGGAAAAACCACATCCTGTATAAATATTGCAGGATTTCTACAGAAAAAGGGGGAGAAGGTTCTTGTTATCGACTGCGACCCGCAGGCCAACGCCACCTCGGGTCTCGGAATAAACCCTGACGAATGCAGCGTAAATATGTACGATGTATATATGAATGCATTCGAGGGTTTTCCGGACGTATCCATAAAGGATATCATCGTCGAAACCGAATCGGGGATTTCACTCGCTCCGGCTTCCCTCGATCTCGTAGGCGTAGAGCCGTATCTCTACAGTATCGACGACAGGCTGACTGTGCTGAAAGAATCGCTGAAACCGGTAGAAAACGAATACGATCACATCCTGATAGACACTCCGCCGAGCCTGGGGCAGTTTGTCCTCAACGGCTTCATTGCTGCGGACCGGATCATAATCAACCTCGACAGCGGGATGTTCGCACAGAAAGGAGTAGACAACCTGAAAGCGATCTTTGAAGATATCAAAGAGATTACGGGACGGCGGAAGAGCGCCGACATGGCAATCGTCACGAAGACCGGAGATCTGCACGAGACGAAATCCTCTTTCCAGGAGATCGCCCTTATAATAAAAAAGATGCTGAAGGCGGCAGGCGAAGATGAAAATACCGAAAGAGAGAAGGAGATCGAATCCATGCTCTCATCATTTGCAGGCAGAACATGCTCCGTGCCCTACGACTACAATATAATAAAGGCACAGCTGAAAGGACTGCCGATATCGCATCTTTTCCCCGACAGCCCCGCGGCAGCAGCCTACAGGGAGATTGCAGAAATAATCAGCGTTTGGTGATATTATGGAAAAAGAATATAATAATTCCAAAAGACCGGGAAGAAAGGCACTCTTTGTCGGTGCTACAGCCAGACCTGCCTCCGCACCTGAGATTAAGAGCGAAGATCCGGGCAGGGAATTTACCGCCCTGGTCCTTGAGACGATAGACAGGTTTTATTCGGGAGAAAAAGAGGCCAGGATTCAGGCTGAGAATGTCCCCGGAGAATATACCCCTGCGGCAGATTCGATAAACGGTCTGCTCGACACCCTCGCATCCTCGGCCCCGGGAGCAGGCGAAGGAAGTTCAAGTGAACTCGAATCGCTGTTAAAAGATCTTGAGGAAAAACTCGGCTCTTCAGAAGAGGAACTGGAAACTGCAAGAGAGGAAGTATCCAGGCTGAACGATATAATAAAGCAAAAAGAAGACGAGGTACCGGAGACCCCCGAAGCAGACTTAAAGGAACTTGAAGACAGGTATAATTCCGAGATTGAAGAATTAAAGCAGAAGATCCTCCTAAAAGAAGAAGAGAGCCTGAAAAGAGCTGAAGAGATCCGGGCAGAACTCGAAGAGAAATATGATGCCGGGACCGAAGAACTGAAGCAGACGATAGCCCAAAAAGAAGAGAGACTACATGATCTCGAATCCGGATTAAAAAGGGCGGAAGAAGAGAAGAAACAGCTCGCCGGTCAATACGAAGACAGAATTAAACAGCAGGCCCAAAAGACTTCCGGACTTGAAGAGACCAACGGAAGGCTCTTAAAAGAGATAGAGAAATTAAAAACTGAATCCGGAAAGATCGACGAATTAAACAAAAAAATCGCCCAGAAAGAGGAAGAGAACCGTGCCCTCCATGCCAGGATAACGGAAGCGGAAGAAGACAAAAAGAAACTCGTCAGGCAGAGCGGAGAGAAGATCGAACAATGCACGAACCGGATCGCCATTCTCGAAGACGAAAATAAAAAACTCTCTGAGAAACTCAACGAACTCTCCCTGAAAGAAAAAACAGAAAAGGAAGAGATAAGAGCAAAAATCGCCGAAGTCGAGGCTTTGAAGCAGAGATCCGAGACGATCGTCCAGCAAAACCCGATGCCTATCCTCCTGATGAACGCGGGATTCGATATACTCGTTGCAAACTCGGCATATGAAGAGATGAGCGGAATCTCCCTGCATAAAATTACGAAGATGAATGCAAGAAATTTCAAGATATTAAAGCAGGAAGGCGAAGGTCTCGGGTATGCAGTCAAGAACAAGACCCGTGCCAAAGGCGAGATAGAGATTGAGATGCCGTCGGGAGTGCATATTCTCGAACAATACTCGATTCCCATATTAAACAATAATAAAGAGCTCAAAAATATCCTGGCGGTTTATAACGATATTACCGAAATAAGAAGAAAGGATGCAGAAATAGAGGAGATCAGGCAGAAAGAGAAAGAGGAGGCAAAAGTTCTCTCGGAAAGCGCCGATATTATCACCGAAAAGATGATCGGTATGACATCTGGCGACCTGACTGTAAAAGCAGAGATATTTGAAGGAGACCCCCTTGCGGTCCTGAAGACCAACTTCAATAAATCTGTCGAAGAATTCAGGGACCTGATCTCCGACATCAATGAAAAGGCAAATATCCTTGAAGGAACATCCGAAGAGCTCAGTACGAACAGCGACGATATAGCGAGGGCAAATGAAAACCTTGCCCTGGTATCGGAAGAATCCGCCGAGTTCCTTAAAGACCTCATGGACAGGTTCGAAAAGATCAACCTCAGCATCTCCGACCTCTCGGCTTCTATAGAGGAGATCTCGAGCACATCACAGGAGGTTACGAAACAGGCGAACCAGGCGGCGGTCGAAGGAAAGAATGCGGCTGAAATAGGCAGGGAAGCCTCGGAAAAGATGGAAAATGTCGGAAAGATCTCACAGCAGAGCGTAACCGAGATCAATCTCCTCAACCAGGAGATGTACAAGATCAACGAGATCATAAAGCTCATCAGGGGCATTGCCGAACAGACTAACATGCTCGCATTAAATGCAGCTATCGAAGCCGCGAGGGCAGGAGAACACGGACGCGGGTTCGCTGTTGTTGCAGGAGAAGTCAAGAATCTCGCCGGCGAATCAAAGGAAGCGACGCAGAAGATCGAACAGCTGATATCCGGAATCCAGCAGAACAGCGACAAGACTGTAGAATCCATGAGACATGCCGACGAGGAGATACAGTCTGGCATTAAAAGTGTAAATCAGGCCGTAGAAGCGCTCAACAACATAGCACGGGACATTGAAGTGGCTTCAAGAGGCATCACGGAGATCTCGCACGCGACCGAAACGCAGGCAAACGATATCAATGCATTTATGAGAAACATCGAGGAAGCCAATGCCCTCGCCAGCGGCAACCTTGAAAAGCTTGAAGGAATGGCCGCTATGGCAGAGGAGATCAGCGCAACCACCGAGGAAGTGGGAAGCATATCCCATGAGATGCACGATCTCTCCTCGGACCTTCAGAACACGATGAAAAAGTTCAGGATGGATTAAATTCCTGTCAAAATTCCATAACTTATTATTTTTAAAAGCATAACTAAAATTAAAGGTTCTTTCATGGAGGATAACGATTTTCTTTTGCTCAAGAGAAGTATTGAAAGGCTTCTCGCAATACAGTGCGGATCATACAAGGAAGACTACATAAAGCGCCGTGTGCTGTCCCGGATGAGGATTCGGGGAAAAGAGAACTATAAAGATTACAACACCGTCCTTGTCGCGGAAAAGGACGAGCAGGAGGCGCTCAGAAACGCACTTACAATAAATGTCACGAAATTCTGGAGGGACAAAGAGGTCTTCGACCTGATAAAGAGCGACATTATTCCCGATATAATAAGAAGAAAGGGAAAAGCCAGGATCTGGAGTGCAGGATGTTCGACCGGAGAAGAGCCTTACACTCTCGCCCTGATCGCATACGATCTCACACGCCTCAAACCCGACTCTCAGGTTACAATATACGCAACCGACATCGACAGGGAAGTCCTGAAGAAGGCTAAAGAGGGGATATACGATTCGAAATCGCTCGAAAACCTGTCCGAAGGCCAGATAAGAAGGCACTTCACCCAGATTGAAGACGGAAAATTCCAGGTCAAGCAGCACCTGAAGGACATGGTGCGGTTTTCATGGCACGACCTCATGAGCGGAAAACCTGCCGCAAATTACCTGGACGTCGTTACATGCCGCAATGTGACTATTTACTTCACGGAGCAGCAGAAGAACGATCTCGCAAAGATGTTCCACCCGGCACTTGTATCGGACGGCTATTACATCATGGGAAAAACGGAATTCATGGCAAGAGAACTTGAGAGCCTCTATAAACCCTACAATGCACTTCAAAAGATATACAAGAAAGCGTAAATCTGCTATAAACGGGTCCCTTTAGATTCCTCATCCCTTTCTCAGGCGACCCCGGGCACCGGCGAGGGTCCCCGGACTGTTGAAGTTAGTTTTTATAGAAACGTTTTTTGGGATATTCCATTCCGTACACGCCTTGAGTACACCGCATCCCGCCACGCAGGGGATACTCGTCTATCCCCGGAGTGGCCTATCGCAAGGAGAGGCCCCGGGGTCGGGGCCGGTCCGCGGGCCTGCAGTGCGGCTCGCGGCGAGGGGCCGTCTGATTTGGATATGTTAATACATTTAGATCTTACTCAGGCGACCCCGGCACCGGCGGCCGAGCCGCCGGACGGCCCCTGCCCAGGGGCCTTGCCTTAAGATAATCTTCTCACGGCACGCCCCGGGGACCGGCGAGGGTCCCCGGACTGTTGAAGTTAGTTTTTTTCTCTGGTACTCCGTACCGTACACGCCATGAATCCACCGCGTCCCGCCACTCCGGGGATACTCGTCTATCCCCGGAGTGGCCTATCGCAAGGAGAGGCCCCGCGATCGGGGCCGGTCCGCGGGCCTGCTGTGCGGCTCGCGGCGAGGGGTCGTCGACAATGCACCTGATAGATATCTGATCAGATCGTCTGATTTGGCCATGTTAGTATGTTCAGATCTTACTCCGGCGACCCCGGCACCGGCGGCTGAGCCGCCGGACGGCCCCTGCCCAGGGGCCTTGCCTTAAGATAATCTTCTCACGGCACGCCCCGGGGACCGGCAAGGGTCCCCCGGGCTGTTTTATTTATTTTGCTACGACAGGTTCCTTTCCGTACACGCCTTGAGTACACCGCGTCCCGCCACGCAGGGGATACTCGTCTATCCCCGGAGTGGCCTGTCACGATAGAGAGGCTCCGGGGACCAGCGAGGGTCCCCGGACTGTTGAAGTTAGTTTTTTTTCCGGTACTTCTTTCCGTACACGCCTTGAGTACACCGCGTCCCGCCACGCAGGGGATACTCGTCTATCCCCGGAGTGGCCTATCACAGAGAGAGGCCCCGCGGTCGGGGCCGGTCCGCGAGCCGGACAGGCGGCTCGCGGCGAGGGG
>NZ_KN360938.1:6931-21257 GCF_000784355.1 Methanolacinia paynteri
ATCCGTTCCGGTTCCAATAAAAAATGTGGATTTTCATCAATTTTTATGTGATTAAATCGCCCGTATGAGGGTTTTAGATGAGATACTTCTCCTCTTCAGGCTCGGGGACTTTTTCTTCTTTTTGTGTAAATTTCCTGAGCATCTCCTTCTTCTCGTGAATCCTCTTAATCTCGGCACGAACAATCAGGAAATTAATTGCAATCACGACTATAACAAGCGTCAGGCCTACTCCGAGCATGACGCCCTGTGTCGTAAAAAAGAGCGCCAGCAGCAGGACTACAAATGAGATCAAATAGAAAATAACCCATGTTCTTACTTCATCAAATTCCACCTGAAACCCCTTCCCGGCAATTTATCGTCAAAACTACAATTTGTCTTCTGACTTTTTAAATAATTTCTGTTTGAAATATTTATAGAATCTTTTTTTAATTTTCAGGAACATCAACTATTGTGGATAAAAAAGACTTTCTGACTTTCCTGGCTGCAATTATTTTTGTCCTGATAATCGCAATCGTGACACATCCTCCTGATTTCGGTTCACAGGAGCCGGATCTGTCGCAAAATACGAATCCGGGAAGCAGTCAGTCGGATTACTGCAGCGAATCTTCCTGCTGCTACGACAGCGCTCAGTATACCTATATCGTTGAAAGAACCGATCCCCCGTATACGATCAGTTACAATACAAACCTCGATGAGATATATGCGGCCGGTGCAAACGGCTATCCCCGTCTCCGTCTTCCCGGAAACGATTATGTTCCGGTAGGAAGTTATTATGCCCCCGATAAATACGCCAACAGCCAGCCGACGAATATGGACGGCTTTACAACTTCGGATCTCTTTTCATCCGACATATGGGGGAAAGAACCCGGCGATGTCATGACAATCGCATATATGAACGGCAGCAAGAGCGGATTTTCAGAGATCTTCGGCGTCCCTTACTCTCTCTGGAGGATAAACTGCACCATGACGCCCAGCGGAAACCCGGCCTATTCAAGGCTCATGTGGGTCCTTGTCGATTCTGCAACCGGCGACGTAATAACAGGCGGGAATCTATTTCCCGAAGGTCATATTGTAATGGATGCCTCGGTGGCGAACAAGGAGATGTACTTCATAATCGAGGCGAAGAACGTGAAGTCGTTCACCCTCGAGCTCCAGACGCCCGGAATATCATATAAAAATGCATACCCGAAACCAGCCGAAGCATCGCTTATGAGCTTCCTGAATACGATGGAAAATTGATTATTGATTAGCTGAGAACCTTTGCATATTCTTCGGCAAGATTTGTCATAAGAATATTCATCTGTTCGATCTCAACCTTCAGTTCTATAATATCGGCCTGCATGAAGAGCGGGACCAGGTTCATATTCACTCCGTTGATCCTGGTCTGTGCCGAATGCAGTTTGTTCCTTGCAGATGCCAGTGCGGCGTCGCTGGCCTTCATCTCGTTCAGCCAGTTCTCCTCTTCATAATACGCGGCATAATAATCGGCATTGTCCCTGTGCTCCACGACATTGGCAAGCTCCCTCATGGATGAGACAAGCTCAAGATACGTGCAGGACATCGTCCTTAACGCATAGATTCTTCTCGTATCATCTTCATTATCGGGATTCGCTTCGGAGAGAGTATCGAAGACAGTCGAAAACTGAAGTTCGGCTGCCGACAGCTGGGCACGGATATTCCCCGGGCTTTCGCTGTTCCAGTCGATAGAAGAGACCCTCGACTCCGCATCCTTCATCAGAAGTTCCATCTGGTCGATATCGACCGTATCCCCGCCGCCTAAGACGGAACACCCCGCAGTAAAACAAAATAAAAAAACCGTTATCAAAAGCGACAAAGAAAGTATTTTTTTCAGCATAACAACAATATCCCCAATACCCGCTTGTTTGTTATATAAAGAATATAATTTTGATTCTTAAATATATTGGCAGGAGTCCGACCGTCCTGCCCGATCGTTTTTATCCCCGCATCGCTACGGGATCATTCCGCCTTTTCTATGATGATCCTGATCCGGTCACCCTCTTTTAACCCGTGACCTTTCGGAATATCGATATTGAACCAGAGGCCGTTCGGATTACCCTCATCGGTCTTTGCATCGTCCTGGTGCGTTCCCTGGTTCATCAGGCAGTCTTTTTCCGAATTGATATTTGCAACGAATTCTATATCGGATACGAACTCCAAAATTCTTTCTGACATCAGGAATTATTCGCAAAAAAAATATTTTAATTTAACGAAAAAGGAAAGATAATGATTTTTCAGGCTGTTCTGGCAGTTACGCGCCATGTGGTGCTGTTTGAATAGCTCCACCGCGAAATCTCAAGTTCGTCGCAGATCTCAGCAAGGATTGCAAGATTGGTTCCAACTTCTTTGGGTGATAAACCCAAATCTTTGGCGATATATTTCGATTTGAAGTAATGTTTGCCTTTTTCCAAACCCGATTTCAGATAATAGAGGATTTTATGCTGAGTGCCCGAATATTTTTCAAGCATATCGATTTTAGAGCTCAAATTAACTACCTCCGAGAGACAACACCATATTTGTCATCCACATATATATACTTTCCTACATATTTTAGTATTTTTCACCCAAATTATAATCCAATTATGAATACAGACCATTATTTTTGAGATCAGGTTAAATTATGATCCAAAAATATACTCTCTTCAATATTTCAGATAAGAATTATTGGATAAAATAATAATAGATCATTCAATTGGGAATTTCCCTATTTTTTCAATCAGACCCGCTATAACGGTATCTCTCATTCCTTCAACGAATTTTATAGAGCCGACTACGAGGTGACCACCGCCGTTGACACCGCCTCCGATGATCTCTTCACGAAGCTCCCTGACCATCAGGGGTATGTTCATAAGAACCCCTCTTGAACGGATTACTGCAAAATCCGGCCCGACACCGAGAGTCACCACAGGGCTGCCTTCGTTTTCCTTGCAGAGAATATCGTGTATCTCGCCGGAGGTTTTGCCGGGCGGAGGGAAGGTAAACCTGTGCGCATAGATCTCGACATCGATCGTGAACAGGCGTGCATCGTTCTCAAGAACGGACCTTTCCACGTGCGGCATCGAGGTCTTAAGCTGCTCTTCAATGGCAAGGTTCGCCTCTGCAACCAGGAGGGATACAAGCCTCTTGTGCCTTCCGGTGTTGTCGTTCAGGTTCAGGATATCCTTTACGATCTCTCTTCCGTCGTTGAACCTCAGCCAGAACTGTTCGTAATCCAGTGCAAGAGCGATATCCTTGCAGTCGTCTTCGGAATATGTGTCTTCGACAAGCTTGAGGTATTTCGCTCTCTCCGGGGCCTCGCTTCTGTCACCTACGGCAGCAACCGCAGGGAAATGGCGTATGGACTCCTCGACCGGAGGATAGATCATCCTTGCAAGTTCCGCCCCGAGCATTCCGGCAGTAACCCCAAAATCTCCTCCGACATGGTAAGGATTGACATGGGCGGTCAGGAATGCATCGGTCGACTCGTCCGGGTGGTGGTGGTCCACGACAAGTATAGTCAGGTCGTACACCTTTGCCATCCTGTACGACGGCTCGTCCTCTTCGGTCGAACCGTTGTCCATCATCAGGATCAACGGCAGTTTCTGCCCGTATTTGATGTTGTCTTTCAGTGCATAGTCAAGGTCCCTTGTAACATCCTCGATCTCGTAGAACGGCGCCTTTGACGGAGCACGCTTGAACAGGTGGCTCTCGAGGTCAGGGTCGCCGCCTTCGTCACGGATAAGAGAAGTAATCGCCCTTTCAACAGATACTGCGGCTACGATACCGTCGGCATCTGCATGATGGCGGAGAATGACAGGCTGGTTCGTAAAGATCGCCTTTCTTATGTGAAACGCCACATCCTTCATCGCGGGCTTCAGCATTTCAAGGACCTCGCTCTCTATCATGAACGGGAGGTCTTCGGGATATGCCCTGTCGTCGAGAGCCTTCTCGATACGCTTCAGGACCAGGTTCTTATCCTCTTCGGAAAGAACCTCCATATGGCTGACTTCAAGCTGGAGCTGGTCGTTTCTCATCATGACCTCTCCGCTGACATGCACTATATCCCCAAGTTCGACCTCGGGATATGCCCTCTTGCCTGCCTCTATGAAAGCGGCTGCATTCTCCTTCCCGGTCTCGTCGATAAGCGTGAAGATAGTAGGGCCGCTCGTCTGCTTGATCTGGGCGATCTCCACATCGAGGCTGACATTGTTGCCGACCCTGCTCCTTAGATCGCCGAGCCTCGTCTGGGGCCTTTTGCAGACGACATTGCTTACCTCGTAATTCCGGATCGTTACCTCTTCGAGATCGATATTCCCGTTGTCCCGGATATTCCTCACGAGGACAAGAAGTTTGTCGCCTTCATTATGCTCGGTTTTGACGTTGCTTATATGAATCAGACCTTTGATATGGCTGTTTAAGTAAACGAAAGTTCCGAATTTTGCAAATCCCTGCACCTTCGCTTCATATACGTTTCCGATTACGATATCGCTCAGTTCGCATCCCGAACCGAGACGATAGACCATGTTATCGCTGTTTTCCATTGAATTATTCACATCCGGTTAAATTTTCAGATCCATTGTTATGACCGGCTTTCGAGAGCGTATAAAGTCTGCACTCGCCGTCTCTTCTGCCCTTCGCTATGATCACATCTCCGGCGTTAAGAACCGTGTTCTTGCCGGGCCTGTATTTCCACCGGTCTCCGCTCTCTATCGCAAGTACTACCATTCCCGTTATCGTACCCAGGGAGGCTTCCTTAAGCGTCTTTCCTGCAAGAGACGAAGACTCGTCGATACTTACCTTTGAAATTATTTCATCGGACTCCCTGACGATCTTTTTGAAGACCGGGGGTATCTCTATATCCCTGAGAATTACATCGACTATAAGAGAGGCCGCATTGCTTATCCCCTCTGCAAAAGAGGACATATACAGCATTCCCCTGAGATATTCCACGTTTGAAATTCTTTTTGCGGCTTCGAGGATCCAGAGATCGAGTTTGTATCTCATATCGTCCATTCTTGAATCAAGGGATACGACCTCGTCTGCCACCTCACGGTTGTTGAACATAAGCGAGGTATATGCAAGGCCGACGGCAAGTTCGCTGAGGTCTTTCATCTCGATTATGAGGGAGACCGCCCTGTCGAGATCGGATACTACCGCCCCGGCGGCCTCTTCTTCGCCGGATCTCGGGTCGTTGCCCGTAATCTCATAGAAGGGCCTTATACCGACTTCGAGTCCCTTTGCAATGAGAATGTCGCCGTCGAGGATTCTTGTCTCCCTGTCGGGATCGTACATCCACGAGACACCTCTCCTAATCGCAATCACTCTCATGCCGGTCGTACTCTGGAGTTTCTGTTCGCCGAGGGTCTTGCCGTCGATGGAACTGTTGTCCCTGACCTTTACCCGGAAAGTAACCTCCTCGGCTTCGGGGAGCGCCTGCTTCAGCCTCGAAGGGAACTTTACATCCTTTAAAATAATCTTGGCGATCTCGGAGGCGGAGTTGGAGATCTTTTCGGCCGCTTCTGCGACCTGGAGCATCCCGCTCATCGATTCCGCCTCTTCGACTCTCCTTGCACCGAGAATGCTCTGGATTCTCGCCTGGTACACAAGCTGGTTCATACTCTCTTCGAGGCTGACTACCTCTCTGGCAATCTCTTTATTTTCAAAAAGAATTGCAGAATATGCAAGATCAACCATAAGCTCCGCAATATCCTTCATCTCAATAAGAACATCTTTAAAACTTACAGGCTGATATTCAAGTTCAGTCATAACTTAATTAATCCTTAAATCGTGCGTCCAAAATATTTATCATTATATGTTCTTTCTACAAGAGTAAATTAATGACGGTTACAAGCAGTGCGGCTCCCGTGAGGTCGATGAAACTTGTGATCACAGGTATGCCGAAATTATCGGGATCGAGACCGTACCTGAATGACATGCTCGCGGCAAAATAACCGATAAAATTCACGAGCGTAATGACGAGCAGCCCGGTCGTTATGCAGATTACCATCAGCAGCGAAAGCGGTGGCGAATCGAGCCCGAGCATCATCGATGCATAGTACACGGTCAGCACAAGAACCGGTATGAGGATAAACGAATACAGGTAACTCTGCCCGAAATGCCCGAAGACCTCGCGGGTGGGGATCACTGACGGTGAAAGTTCTCCCATATGCATTCCCGTCGCAAGCCTGGAGCAGAGAATGCCCCCTATTGAACCGCAGCCGCCCATGAAAGGCGGGATCAGCACCAAAAAGACCGCATAGGTTATCAGTGTCTCGATATCGGTTACATACGCGATTCCTGCCAGGACCCCGAGGAAAGAGAGGGGGATTAAGAGAGGGACGATCTCTTTCAGTATCACGTACGAGGGGCCACGCAAATTATAGAGATAATAAATGAACGCCACGACAGTAACTGCTGTAATAACCATCAATACCAGGAAACGGATCTGCGGATCGATCCCGATTACCAAAACCGCCGTCAGCACGAGGATCGGGATCGTAATGATATCTCCCGCGGTCGTTACCGTAGGGGAGGCGATCATATCGAGATCTATTCCTTTTTTGTAAGATACGGCTGCGGTAACCAGTGCGATCAATATTACAAGAATCCCCGACAGGATCCCGGACAAAACAGAGATCAGTATAAAGTCCGCAATCCCCATTCCCTCTATTCCAAGCAGACGGCATATCGCCCATGCAAAGATACCGAGGACGAACGACAGTATAACGGTTGCAAGGAAGGAAGCGCTTGTATTCGCCCCAAGAACACTGTCCCTGTGAAAATCGATCTCGAACTCGCCGAGATGCATGGAGGAAGAAAGCCTGGATGCCATCGCCCCGGAGATGCTTCCCCGCATATTTATGGAGGGCGGAACCAGAACCATTAAGCCCGGAATTAATGCAATCAGGTCACTTGCGGAACCTAAGTATATTCCGGCCGCACATGCTGCAAAGGAGCTTAACAGGAGAGCGGTCAGACCGACAAGGAACAGTCTTCCCTGATGACCAATTACTGCCGGAAACAACATCATCACCTTCCACCATGTTATCACTCATCCCGAAACGGCAGCTCCGTCATCGTAAGATCGTCAGGAGCAAAAATATTTCCCTCATAGTATTTTCCGGCATCATCTATATGGCTTGCCATATGGACGTATCGCGAACTTATATGCACCAAAGCAAGGCTTTTTGCCGATATTTCAGATGCAATCCTGCCTGCACCCCCGGCGGTTGAATGACAGACCTCCTCGGCCCGCTCCTGTTCCGAGTCGTCGAATGTGGCGTCATGTATCAGGAGATCGCAGTCGCGTGCCCAGTCCATCCACTCGCCGGACTTCGGACGCGTATCGCCGGTATAGACGACCTTTCGCCCGGGACGCGGCTCGCCCATGACATCGGAGGGCAGGATCGTGATCGTCCGGCCGTCCTTCTCCACTTCTACCGGACTTCCCCTCTGGAGCCTTCCGAAGAGAGGCCCGGGACTGATCCCGAGTGAGATTGCCTTCTCCCTGTCGAACCTTCCGGGCCGTTCGTCCTCGCACAGGATGTACCCGAGCGAAGGCATGCCATGATCGGTGGAGAACGCACGTACAGTATATCCGCCGAACGGGACGACCGAGCCGTGGCTGAGTTCGACGGGGATCATCTCGAAACCGAGATTGTTCCTCGATATCGATATTACGGACCTGACGAACTCTGACACCCATCTCGGGCCGTAGACATAGAGAGGCTCCTTCCTGCCCATGAACGACATCGTCTGGACAAGACCGGGAAGGCCGAGATAGTGGTCCGCATGCCAGTGGGTGATGAATACGGCATCGACGGTGAATCCGGTCTTCGCCCTCATCATCTGTTGCTGGGCTCCTTCCCCGCAGTCGAAGAGGAGCGTATCCGATCCTCTCCTGATCATTATGCAGGCGGGATTTTTGTTGGGCGTGGGCAGTGCGCCCGATGTCCCGAGGAAATACACCTGCAAAGTCTCTCCGGCTATAGATCATACCCCCTGATAAATTTCAGGCTGACGGCGGCTTCATCTATGCTTCTTCCTTCGACGACATAAATTCCCCGGTAGTTCCCGTTGAGTTTTGAAAAGACCATGTCCCAGTCGATATTGCCCCTGCCGAGCGGTGCGTGATCGTCGTGCACCCCGTTGTTGTCATGAAGATGAAGATGGGACGCTTCACCTATCCGTGCCAGGAAGGACCGGAGCTCCTTTGTCGTATTCGCATGACCGATGTCCACGGTTGCAAACACGTTTTCGATCCCGTCGATCATCCCGAAGAGTTCGTCCGGGCACATGCAGAGAAAACCGGGAATTGCAGGCATGTTCTCAAGCCCTACCCTCACACCGTAATCTTCAGCGAACTTCCCGATCTCTCCCAGGGCTTCCTTATGCAGCGACCAGACCTTGTCCGGGACCAGCCTTGCCTCGGGGGACATATAACCGGGATGAACAGTCACGAAGTCGGTTAATTCGGAGGCATGGCGTATGCATTCGCAGAGCTGCCTTATCGATTCCTTGTATATAGGATAGTTCAGGGAGGCGAGGTTTAAGTCGGAGAACGGTGCATGAACGGTCGCCTTCAGTCCCGTAGTCTCAAGAGTCGCGACGATCGAATCGAAGGACTCCTTGTTGTCGAGCCTGTAGTTTCCCTCGGCAGAGATCTCCCAGCCGTCGTAGCCTGTCTCCTCTATTCCGTAGACCCATTCTACCGCCGACCAGACCTTTGCCGAGGATGAGAAGTATATATCATGAGACATCTTTTCGCATCTCCAGCTTTTTTATCAGGTCCCTTGCCTTTTCCCCGAACTCTTCCATCGTTCCCTCGTTTGTGATGACGCAATCGGCCATATCCATGGCGTTGTCAAGACCCCAGCCGTTCTCGCGATTGTCGCGGGACAAAAGGCCGTCCGCATCCAGTATATCGTCGGACCGTCCCCTCTCCATCAGCCTTCCGAGCCGTGTCTCGAATGACGCCTCGACCGCTATGAGCCTGAAGTCCTTAAACTTCTCAGCAAACGTATCGACCTCAGCATCGCCCCTTATGCCGTCCACCAGGACGACCTTCGACTTCTGCTCTTCTATAAGGGGAATACTAAGTTGGGCGAGTGCGTCCATCCCCATGCCCTGCCTCAGGCATTTCGACATCTCGCCCATATTCTTGTCCGTCTGCTTCAGGCCGGCATTTTCAAGCTCTCTCCTGATGACATCCCCCATAACGACTATCGGGATTCCCATCTCCCTGGCGATTGCCGAAAACTCGCCTTTCCCGCTGCCGGGATATCCTACTACGCCAATAACAAGCATTGTCACACCTATTTTCTCCGTGCCTGGTTTATATCGGTAAGGACCATCGAACCGGCGATGGTTATCCGGTTCCGGTCGTAGATCACTTCGCCGTCCTCACGTGTTCTTATACGGACTTCTCTCTTTATCTTATCTGCAATCTTCTTCAGGTCCTCGAACTTAAGCGGGGGTATCGATCCCCATACTCCCTGCTGGAGAACGAGCTCGGCGCCGTTCGCCTCGCGGGCTATGACATCTACATCCTCCTCTCTCCCGGGGAATAACGTAACGACGACCTGGAACTCGGGCAAAGTTCCGTCCGCATGCGCCTTTTTGCAGATCTCAAGAGATCTCTTTATATTCGAGACGGTCTCGTCGCCCACCTTCAGCATCCTCGGGTAATGCTCCCACCTCGTCTTTATGTCGAGGTGAACGAGATCGAGGAGTCCCTCGTCTATCATCTCTTTGAGAGTATCGGGAAAGACGCCGTTCGTCTGGACGCCCACCGCGAGGTTCATCTTCCTGCATCTCCGGGCGAGCTCCATCAGCGCCTCTTTCTGCATCGTCGCCTCTCCGCCGGAGAAGATCACTCCCGATATGGCAAGACGCGACTGCCGGATCATATCCTCTATTTCATCTATTTCGCGGAGTTCTTCGCCCGTCTGGATCTCACGGTTATGGCAGTAGTAGCATCTTACCGGGCAGCCCCTGAAAAAAACGGTGCATACGGCTCTTCCACGCCAGTCGACCGTACTCAATGGAACAAAACCGCCAAAATTTATCTTCAAAAAAAACCTCCGTGCTGACAGTATCATTTCTCTTCAGTTAACATCAAGGTTTCAATTGATCGCGGCGGGAAACGGTGAAAAAATCAGAGGCAAAGATAATAGAGTTAGAATATAACCATAATACAGGACAGGCACGATGAAGCCCAGGTTGATAATATCCGTCTCGTCGGAACAGGATTATATAAATGCAAAAAAATATGCCCCGGACCTGATCGAGATACGGATCGATCTCCTGGGAGAAGGGGAGGACAAGATCCTGGAAGAGTGCAGGGGGAACTGCGATATTCCCCTGATAGGAACGATACGATCGCTTGGTGAGGGCGGACTCTTCGATGGCTCCGCCGACGAGTGGTACGAAGAGATCAAACCGTGGATTCCTGTCTGCGATTACATCGATCTCGAAATGCCGTATTCTGGATTTTCACGGGGCATCAGGGACTGCGGGAAGAAGGCGATCCCGTCCGTCCACCTGGATTACATGCCGGACGACGACGAACTTACCTCTTTAGAGAGGAGCATGAGGAACTCGGGAGACATCCCGAAGATCATCGTCACGCCGGAGGATCACGGGGACGTGATCAGGCTCTCCGAATTTACTCTCAAATGTGCCAAACCGGTTATAACCGGGGTGATGGGGGCCAAGTTCAGGTGGGCACGGGCCTTATGCTGCCTCTTCGGTTCGTACGGTGTCTTCTGCCATGCGGGGAGTCCGGCTTCACAGGGCCAGTACCATATAGACGAGATGAGAGAGATCCTCTCGCTTCTGGACGTCAGCGACAATACCGGGATACCGGAATAATACAGCCCGGATTCGCAGGAAGTTCAGGCAGGAAAACGGATTTCGCCGTCACGGGGGACGTGATGGCCGGAGTTCCCCGGAACCTGCCCCCAACATCAATTTTATATACTAATGACACTTACTAATGGTAAACATACATCAGGAGGTTCACCATTATGTCAGATAATAATTCTTATGAAGTCACAATCCAGGAAGCGGCGCATGAAGATGCAGGCAGGGGAATCGCCAGGCTAAGCATCGATGTAATGCAGAAACTCGGCCTTAGAAGCGGGGATGTAATCCAGATCTCCGGGAAGGCCAAGGCAGCTGCTATAGTCTGGCCGGGATACAGCCAGGATACCGGAAAGGCAGTTATACGCATCGACGGAAACACGAGATCCAACCTGCGGACGGGAATCGACGAAAGAGTCAGGATCTGCAGGGTCGACGCGAAATATGCCGATAAAATAACGATACAGCCGACCCAGCAGATCACCCTGAGAGGCGGCGAGGAGTATATGGCAAGACTCCTGAACGGACGTCCGGTTATCGAAGGACAGATCTTCAGGGTAAATATCATGGGCAATGCCCTTAGTTTTGCAATATCGAAGGTGAAACCGTCGGGAGTGGCGATAGTCGGGCCCCAGACCTCGATCGAGATCAAAGAGACGCCTTACGTACCGGAAGAAGGGAAGAAGGATGTTCCCGACGTCCACTACGAGGATATCGGTGGTCTCGGGAGAGAGCTGGACCAGGTCCGCGAGATGATAGAGCTGCCCCTGAGGCACCCGGAGCTGTTCAAGAAGATCGGTATCCAGCCGCCGAAGGGAGTTCTCCTGTACGGCCCGCCCGGAACGGGAAAGACCCTGATCGCAAAGGCGGTCGCGAACGAGGTGGATGCCAACTTCATTACGCTCTCCGGCCCGGAGATCATGAGCAAGTACTACGGCGAGAGTGAAGGCAAACTGAGGGAGGTCTTCGAGCAGGCCGAGGAGAACGCCCCGACGATTATATTCATCGACGAGATCGATTCGATCGCTCCCAAGAGGGAGGAGACGAAGGGCGAGGTCGAACAGAGGATCGTCGCACAGTTGCTGGCACTGATGGACGGCCTGAAGGGACGCGGAGAGGTCATTGTAATCGCGGCCACGAACCTCCCGGACAATATCGACCCGGCCTTAAGGAGGGGCGGAAGGTTCGACCGCGAGATCGAGATCGGAATCCCGGACAGGAAGGGACGCCTCGAGATCTTCCAGGTCCATACGAGGGGAGTGCCTCTCGACCTCGACGAGATCGTCATCACGACGGACGAGAGCGAAGAGCTCGGGAAGACTTTTACCGAACTCGGTGAAGAGGAAGGCAAGAAGTACGAAAACGAGATCAAGCGCAGGAAGTTCCTCGAACCGTTCGCTGCAAGAACTCACGGGTTCGTTGGAGCGGATATCTCGCTCCTTGTCAAGGAGGCTGCGATGCATGCCCTGCGGAGGGAGCTGAAGAATATCAAGTCGCTCGACGACATCCCGCCGGAGATCATCGAAAAGATCAAGGTGACAATCGACGACTTCGAGGAGGCCCTAAAGCATGTCGAACCGTCGGCGATGCGTGAGGTTCTCGTCGAGGTTCCGAATATCTCGTGGGAGGATATCGGGGGACTCGAGGATGTCAAGGAGGAGCTTATGGAGGCAGTCGAATGGCCGCTGAAGTACCCGGACATATTCACGAAGCTCAAGACATCTCCGCCGAGCGGAATCCTGCTCTTCGGACCGCCGGGAACGGGTAAGACCCTGCTGGCGAAGGCCGTGGCGAACAAGTCGGAGGTCAACTTCATATCCGTGAAGGGGCCGGAGCTCCTGTCCAAGTGGGTGGGAGAGTCGGAGAAGGGTATCAGGAACATCTTCCGCCGTGCGAGACAGGCGGCTCCGTCGATTATATTCTTCGACGAGATCGACGCCCTGCTCCCGAAGAGGGGATCGTTCGAGGGATCTTCGCACGTGACCGAGAGTGTCGTGAGCCAGATCCTGACCGAACTTGACGGTCTCGAGGAGCTTAAGAATGTCATCGTCCTCGGTGCGACGAACAGGCCGGACCTGCTCGACGATGCGCTGATGAGACCGGGAAGGCTTGACCGTGCGATCTATGTGCCTCCGCCGGATGCGGAAGCGAGGAAGAAGATCTTCGAAGTGTACCTGAAGGATTCGGAGTCGGTGATCTCGAAGGATATCGATCTCGACGAGCTTGTCAAAAAGACCGAAGGCTACGTGGGCGCCGATATCGAGATGCTGGTTCGCGAGGCGAAGCTTGCCTCGATGAGGGATTTCATCCTGAAAACCGCAGGTATGAGCGACGAGGAACGCGAGAGGGCGCTTTCGAACGTGATGGTCACGAAAGACCAGATCTTCGAAGCGATGAGAAAGGTCCGCGGGACCCTGGACAGGACGACTATCGAGGAGTACGATAAGAAGTCATGGCCGATTCTCTTCCACGGCGACGAGAGGGACATCCTTGAAAAGGCGGCGACGCTGGTGAAGAGAGCTTCTTACGGCGTCCTGAGCGAAGAGATCGACAGGAAATCCGAAGAGCTGAAGAGAGAAACCTACAAACCGAAGAAGGATTTAAAGAAGGTTAAAGAATTATCAGAAGAGCTTGAAAAACTGATGAGCGAACAACAGTAAACGAGGAATAATCTACAATGAGTGAAGACGGCGACCAGGACGACGAGCGGTTCAGGAGGATGATCATGGATATGATCTCCGAGGCGATGAAGAGCGGAAAGTTTCCGGGCGAAGGAAACTTTTCGATAACGATTGCCGGAGGGAATCTTCCGATAGATATCATACCGCCGGCAGCAATGAGTCCTGACGAAGACGATCCGAATGCAATACGGGATATCAAGCCTCATACCGAGGTCCACAAATTAGACGACCGGATAATTATCGCAGCCGATCTGCCGGGTGCGGGAGAGGAGAGTACTGCGATAGCAGTGGAGGATGACGATATCATCATCACTTCTCTTGCGGACAGGGTCAGGTATTCGGCAAGGATCAAAGTTCCCCCGATAAAGAAAGAGACGCTGAAGTATTCTATCAAAAACGGTCTGCTTGAAGTCTCGGCTTCGGAGCTTTAATTTTTTTTTTGCCCCCCAAAACGATCTTTTATCAGAATACAATTTTTTTGGAAAAATCCTGTAATTTGAAGAAAGGGCATTATCTCTAATTAATGAGGGCTTAAGCCCCTTCGGTTAGTCTCAGGAAAAAAAGCAGGAGACGGATGGTTCTCTCCCCGGAGATTTAACTTTAAATCACATGTGATTTTAGGAGGGCATAAGCCCCTTCGGGGCAGCCCTCTGCTTAACAACGGAGTTCCAAATATCAATAATTTGATTGGGGTTATAATCACCTGTACTGGAGTGTTTTATTAAACTTAAAGCTCCATCTCGGGTCTCAGGATTTGCTATATCCATAGCTTCGGAGATTTTTTT
>NZ_KN360939.1:0-110885 GCF_000784355.1 Methanolacinia paynteri
AAGGTTCCCCCTCCCTATTACCCTCCCCCACATGGCGATAGGTCGCAGTCGGGGATGGACGAGCATCCCCTCCTACTCCATGAATTTTGTCATTCCTTAATCATCTCAGGATGTTTGTTCTCTCCGGCCGAGGCTACCCGTGAGGGTAGCGTCTAGGCCGGGTTATCGCCATAGCGCAAAGCCCTGAGGTCAGGGCGTGTTCGCGAAGCGGATGCGAAGCGAACTTGCGCAAGGGTTGCCCTAGGGAAAATCTTGTTATTAGTCATCAGGAGATTAGGGAATCCTCCTCCCTCTTGTCCGGCTCATTAAAAAATTTAAAAAAAATCAGAAGACACTGGCTTCCGAGTAAACATTGATCTCGTCTTCCTCGATCTCGTAGGGTTTGATCTCCCTGGAATGATTCGAGCTCCTCATCTTGACGACCTCAACTGCCGTGTGAACCTCGGCGAGATCGTCCGGGCGGATGTACTTCAGGACGACGACGGTGTCCGCAAGATACTCGATAAGGCCGTACCGGCTTGCATATGCATCGTTCCTGTTGTGTTCGCTCGTCATGAGAACAGTGCATTTCAGGTCGCGGAGGATCTCGACAAGCCTGAACATCTCGAGCCTCCTCTGGGATTCGTCGTCAAAAAGACCTTCGAAGAGGGAGATGGGGTCGACTATCACTCTTTTTGCACCTATCTCGTAGATAAGTTCAGGGAGTTCGTTCCTGATGCTGTTTATGGAAAGGTTGAAGTCCGTAGGATCAAGCTTGATCACGAAAAGAGTCAGGTCGCGGTATTTCTCCAGTTCGAAACCACGGTCCTCGATCTTTTCATAGATTGTCTCCTTCTTCTCCTCAAGACTGATGTATACGACCGTTTCATTATTTTTAAGGCCGTCATATGCAAACTGGAGGGCAAAAGTGGTCTTTCCGGTACCGTATGTCCCGATTATCGAACAGATGCTGCCTTCGATAAGCCCCCCGTCCATCATTTCGTCGAGACCGTCGATGCCCATTTTGACCCTGTTCTTCTTCATATAACTACCCTGATGTTGCTGACCTCGAATCCGGCTTCCGTCGTGATTTTCGATGCGAACTTTACAAGATCATTCTCTTCGAGATGGGGCATGGCTCCGCTGAATTTAACGAAGTACATGATCCTCTGCCTCTTTCTGCCCGTGCTCTCTTCCCACTTGAAATCGATAATTGCATCGCAGCAGTCCGCAACCTCCATGAGCTTGCTGTGTTCGAAGATTCCCTCAGAGACAAGTATGTATATCGTGGTTCTCCATGTTTTCGCGACTCTCTGCAATCCTCTCAGAAACTCTACGAGCTGTTTCCATTCCTCAGGATTGTTAATCGTCGTATTCAGATCCGTCAGCGAATCGATGATGATCAGACTTTTGTTCTTGATCTTCCTGAGGCTGTTCGTCAGTTCGGCGACAAGGCTGTCGGAAACTTTGCCTTTTTCCTTTTCAGTAAGAAGCGAGGTACGCGAGTACCATCCTCTCGGGACGACACTCTTTTCGAAGTAGAAGTTGGAGAGATCAATAAAAGAGATATTGTCTTCTATTGCTGTTACGAGGTCCTTCTTGTACGAGATCTTGATCTCATCTATAATTGATGACGTAAGTCTTGTGAAGGATACATAGACCATCTGTTCGGGAAGGATTCTGTTATCTCCGTTCTGGCCGGCCGCTTTCATTTTTGAAAGATATATCATTGAACTCTGGACAAATTCCCTGTTCCCGGCCCCTTGTTCGCCGATGAGCAGGACGACCGACCCCGGCGGAACTCCTCCGTCCAGTACCGGATCGAGGGAAGATATACCGGTCGGCATACGCTCGTTCAGATTGTCATTCATCCTAATGATAAATTCATCTGCCTTTTATGTAAACATTTTGCTGAAACCAAACGCTAAAACTTCCACCTGCTGACGAAGCCATAAAATCAGACGGATTCTGATTATGATAATTTATATATGAACAGTTGTCTTTTATTAAATCAGGACCGTATATATTGCCCGAAGACTAATTTGATACACTGGAGTTATGTAATATGCCTTTTCCCGGTTTTCATAAGAAAAAGAAGACTGATCCTTCTGTCGGCAAAGAACCCGAAGAGCCGAAACTCGAGGATATTTTAAAGAAGATCAACGGAGTGAATGATGCCGGAAAAGAAGAGAATAAAGAACCGGCAGATCTGCCCGACAAACCGAATCTCGGGGATATTATAAAAAATATCAACAGAGCTGATGATGCGGGAAAAGAAGAGGAAATTGAACCCGCAGGCACGCCTGAACCTGATTCTCTTACATCTTCCATTGTAGAAGAGACACCGGTGCCGGCCAGTGAGGAACCCCGGGAATCGGTTGAGGTAACTGCACCCGAAGAGCCTGAAGAAAGAGTAATCAGTGCAGAAGATTCTGTAGAGGCCGTGGGATCAGTTGAGGAAACTGCCCCTGAAAATCCTGAAGAAAAGGAAATCCAGGAAGAAGGTTCTGTTGAACCCGTAGGATCAGTTGAGGAAATAGCCCCTGAGACTCCTGAAGAAAGCGTGGTCCTAACAGAGGATTCCACCGAACCCGTGTCGGTTCAGGAACACCCTGAAGAGCCGGAAAAAGATGAAATTTCCGAAAAGGAAGAAATCGGAAACATAGAAGAACCGTCTGATCAGCCCGTCAGGGAACAGGTAAAGGGACAGGAAGAGGAATGGCCTGAGTCCGTTGAGAAAGCAGAGACCACCGGGAAGGACGAAGGCGGCGGTGAGGATCTAAATTATATCAAAAAGAAGAAAAAGTCGTCAAAAGCCCGTGTCCAGGATGAAAAGAAGGGCCTGCTCCTGAAGAAGAAGATCGAAAAGATCCGCCTGTATGATTTCGGGACAGACGGTCCTCTTGTGGACCCTATCCTTCCTGAAGGATACGTTCTCAGGGATGAATACTGGATACACGAAGGAAGATCAAAGGTTCTTATCGCGAAAAATCCTGAAAACCATCTCGAAGAGTATCTCCTCTATGAACCGAAATTATCCAGTTTCGAAAGAGAACTCGCAGAGAGGCTCTATGAAGACATGAGGGATGTCCTGATTCTTACAGACGAGGAGATCCTCGAGGATCGCGAGAGTGTCCTTATGGATAAGATGAACCACCTTCTGCATGAATATAAGGTTAAAATCGAAGATGATGCCCTCTTTAAACTCCAATATTATCTTCTCAGGAACTTTCTCGGGTGGTCGAAGCTCGACTCCCTCATGTTCGACCCGAATATTGAGGATATATCATGCGACGGCTCGGACATACCGTTATTCCTGTACCACAGGAAATTCAGGAATATAAAGACGAACATCTCCTTCGATGAAGACACTCTGTATTCTCTTGCCATACTCCTTGCACAGAGATCGGGAAAGCACATATCCGTCTCCCAGCCAATGCTGGATGCAACCCTGCCTGACGGTTCGCGTCTCCAGCTGACACTCGGAAAGGTGGTTACAAGCAGGGGAACCTCGTTTACGATTCGTAAATTCCGTGAAGAGCCGTTTACACCTATCGAACTCATCGACTATGGCACATTCAATGTCGACCAGCTTGTCTACTTCTGGCTTGCAATCGAGAACAACAAGAGCCTGCTATTCGTCGGAGGAACAGCAAGTGGAAAGACGACATCGCTCAACGCCGTATCGCTCTTCATCCCGCCTCTCTCAAAAGTGGTGAGTATTGAGGATACAAGGGAGATCACTCTCTTCCATGACAACTGGCTTGCGACGGTTACGAGGGAGGCTGTAGTCGAGACATCCGGGGCCAAGGTCGATATGTTCGACCTGCTGAAGGCAGCAATGAGGCAGAGGCCGGAGTACATCCTTGTCGGTGAAGTGAGGGGTGTCGAGGCCCAGACTCTTTTCCAGGCGATGAATACCGGGCATACGACCTTCTCCACTCTTCACGCAAACAGCGTGGACGCCGCTATCCACAGGCTCGAAAATCCCCCCCTGAACGTTCCGAGGAACATGGTTCAGGCGCTTGACATAGTTTCGATACAGGCGCTTGTATACAGGGGGCAGGACAGGGTCAGGAGAGCGATGGAGATCGTCGAGATAGCGGGAATCGATCCCGGAACAGGAAATCTCCGTGTAAATACTGTTTTTGAATACGACCCTGTAAAGGATATCCATACATATTCAGGCAGATCTCAGGTATATTCCAAAATCCTTGAGATTCGCGGCTGGAGCAGGGAGGAGATGAACGAGGAGATAGAGAGGAGACGCAGCATAATCCAGGCCATGCACGACCAGGGAATTATAGATTATATAAATGTCACCAAGATATTCCAGGCTTATTTCATCAATTCCGCCAATGTTCTAGAACATATAGGCGATCTTAAGAAGGCATTTCTATGATAGTCGACAGGTATGTCAGCTGGAAACTTAAGAGGAACCCCGATGCATTTATGCAGCTCCATGCGGATTTGATATCCGCGAGGATGGGCATCACTCTCAGCCGTTTCCTGCAGATATGCCTGATCAGTGCCCTGGTGACCGGTTTTTCCGCAGGAATTGCGGCCGCTCTTTTCGCATCATTTATTTATATACCGAGAGTTTCGATACAGATCTATAATGTATTCAATCTCCAGCTTCCGTCATATTATATCCCGCAGCTGAACCAGACGAACTTTGCCATCCTGGCATTTTTTGTGATATTTGTCCTGCTGTCGTTTATCTCGTACCAGGTGATGCTAAAATATCCCTCGATCAAGAAAGCATCCAGGACGACAAAGATCAATCTCTCCCTGCACAACGCGGTTTCGTATATGTTTGCAATGAGAAGGGGTGGTGCCGAGATGCTCGACATATTCAGGTCGATGTCAGAGAACGCTGTCGTTTACGGTGAAGTCGCGATCGAGTTCAGGCAGGTTTTAAGAGATGCCGAATACTTCGGCCACGACCTGATCTCCGCACTGGAAAACCTCAGCATGACCACACCTTCGGAGAAACTCAAGGATTTCCTGGAAGATCTGGTGTCCGTCACGGGGAGCGGCGGAAACATCTCCGAATATCTTGAGGGAAGGGTGAGAATGTACCAGGAGGAGGCAAGATTCGAGCAGCTTCAGTTTCTCTCGACCCTCCAGATAGTTGCCGAAGCATATGTTACCGTCTTTGTCGCAGGGCCTCTGTTTCTGGTCATAATAATGGTCGTTATGGGAATGGTCGGATCATCCGCCGTTCTTGAATTCAGCCTGGTGGCATATGTACTTCTTCCCGTAGGTGCGGTGATATTCATTCTCTTTATCGACATGATGTCGCTGTCCGATGAGGTTGCGGAGAGATATACACGCATTACCGAGATGAAACAGTTCATTGATGTTCCGATCGAAGACAAAGAGGATGATGTCCGCAATTACAAGGCCCTGGACTGGTACGACCGGCTGAAGGCGATACGGGGTTTTTTCACCAGTCCATTCGACTGGTTCATAGTGAATGCGAACAGGACCCTTTATTTCACGGTTCCGCTTGCTCTTATATACATTCTTGCTGTCTATCTGGTTACACCCCAGTACTCGGATACTGAGCTCTATATTGCGGTGGTCGACGATCACGTGATAATCGCCATGCTTATAGTGATCATTCCGTATGCCGTTTTTTTTGAGTTCTGGCGGCGAAAGCTCAAGGCGATCGAGTCCTCGATTCCGGATTTCCTTGAGAGGCTTTCGGGTATAAACAGGGTCGGCCTCACTATAGCGGGTGCAATCAATGTTCTTGTCAAGGCCAACTTGGGGCTTATTTCTTACGAGATACGGAGAATAAAGAGAGACCTGGAATGGGGCGCGAGTGTAAATGATGCTCTTATACGTTTTGAAGAGCGTGTGAATACTGCGGCAATTGCGAGAACTGTAACGCTGATTACCAAGGCCAGCGAGATGACCGGGGATATTGGCGAGGTGCTTGGAATTGCATCGGCCGATGCAAGGATGAACGAGACTCTCAAGAAGGAGAGGCAGGGTGAGATGTTCATCTATACCGTAATCATCTACCTGGCGTTTGTCGTATTCATCTTCGTGGTTGCAGTGCTGAATACGAACTTTCTCGAAATTCTTGAACAGCTCAGCAATGTGACCACTAGTTCCGGGTCGTCGATCGCCGGGGCATCGGAGTTTTCGATGGCGACTAATATGGATGTCGACGTATTCAGGCGCCTGTTATATCACACCTGCCTTATACAGGCGATATTTTCAGGTATCATTGCAGGTCAGATGGGTGAGGGAATGGTAAAATCGGGCATAAAACACGCCGGAATTATGCTCATTATTGCGCTGGTGATATTCAACCTGTTCATATAGGTCGTGTGAATTCCTCTTTAACAGGATGATAGATATATATTCATATAGAGGATGAATGTCAAAGAAACAGATGCCTTAAAACAATCCCTGAAAATAAATAATATTCATTCTCTATTCTGTAAACGGGTGCAAATACAATAATAACTAAATAAATTGTCAGGTTATAATTATCTTATAAACGACAAGTCAGGGTTTGCCAGGGTTAATATATGTTGATATTGCAGGAGCGATGCGAAGGCTTCACCGGCCTGGAGGCGGCTATTGTTTTAATAGCTTTTGTTGTAGTTGCATCAGTTTTCGCATTCTCAGTAATCGGTGCGGGGTATTTTGCAACCCAGCAGACCCAGAGCACTGCATACACGGCACTTCAGCAGACAGGTTCGACTCTTGAGGTCCTTGGTTATGTACACGGAATAAAAAGAGCGGATGATGAGATCGGTGCCATACAATTCAACGTTGGTCTCGCCCCTGGAGGCAAATACATAGATTTCAGCAAGATGGTTCTCACCTGGACCACCAGAGATGAGATCAGAATCTATGATGCGAACGAGCCTCTTTACAATACCACGATCGATGAAGGAAAATGGGGGATTGTGGGGATCAAACCCACGGATGCGGCCGGTGATACGGTTCTTGAATCCGGTGAAACATATACGATCTATGTCAACCTGGCCCCGGGGGAAGAACTCGGGCCCGGGGAGGAATTTTCGCTTGAACTTACATCTACATCGGCGATGTCCCTGATAATCAGCAGAAGTGCACCCTGGCAGATCGACAATATAAATAACCTCTATTAAATATATTCTTCCTCATTGCTGTTATGAGAGATTTCGAGGCTGAAAACCTTAAAAAGAAAAGAGTGGCCCGCCTTTCGATATTGTCAAATACATTTCTTGTCTTCATGAAGCTGGGTGCCGGTCTTGCAGTCGGCTCAATAAGTATAATCTCGGAGGCTGTTCATTCGGCCGTGGATCTCATCGCATCGGCGATTGCTTATATCTCCGTAAAGAAATCAGCAGTTCCCCCTGATATGTGCCACGAATACGGTCACGGGAAGTTCGAGGACATGTCGGGAATTATCGAAGCGCTCCTGATAGTGGTCGCATCGCTGATTATCCTTTACGAGGCTGTCATGAACCTTGTAAGCGGTCATGATATCGCCTCAGAACAGCTGCTCTCCGTCGGAATAGCCGTGATGCTGATCTCGACCATAATGAACCTCTATGTCTCAACGAAACTCTTCTCCGTTGCAAAGGATACCGGTTCGATTGCGCTCGAGAGTGATGCCTGGCACCTGCGGACCGATGTCTTTACCTCTGCGGGAGTGATGGTCGGCCTTATTCTTATACGGATTACCGGTTTTGTCCAGTTTGATGCGATAATTGCTATAGGAATCTCGTTTGTCATCCTGCATGCCGCCTACGATCTCATAAAAAGATCCTTCGCCCACCTTACCGACAGGTCACTTCCTGACGATGAGATGGAGGAGATCCGGGAGGTACTCATGAGATTCTGCGGGAACAACGTAAGTTTCCACGCGATAAGGTCGAGAAGAGCAGGGCCCGATCGTTTCGTCGAGTTTCATCTTACGGTCCCGGGCGATTCAAGTGTAAACGATTCGCATGAACTGACCGACAGGATCGAGGCGGCCTTAAAGTCGAAGCTCGGGCGGATTTTCGTTACGATTCATGTCGAACCTGCCAAAAACAAAAAAGATTAAATGAATCCCTGCCGATTATCTCTCAGGTGAAACTGTAATGTGTTCAGGAGCCGGTGGTTTCGACGTTGAACTGACCCAGCGTCTCAAACCAAAAAAATACAAGTGCAGGAGCTGCGGGGCAACATTCGAGAGCGTGTCAAAGCACCCTGTCTGCCCCACCTGCCAGTCGGAATCAGTAGATGAAGTATGCTAGTCCCTCTTGATGACGAGCTTCTTTTAATCAGGAGAGGGGACCCTTTTTTGCTCGTTGCAAAGGCACCGGAGCTTTTCGTGCTGTGCATAGAGACATATGATAAGGAATTATGCCAGACCGTCGAGGCAGGGGATCTGATCGTTGCCTCCGCGCCGGAGGGAGGAGACGTGAGGCAGGCAGAGATCCTGGTCGAATTGGTGAGGACATATCACCAGCCGGTCTTCGTGATTCCGAAGGATCATCCCGGCTCCGCGAGGCTTTCGATGGTTGTCTCCGCAGGGTCCGCAGTAATTCCAAAGTGCGATATCGTACGCGGGACACACCCGGAGCAGGACGTGATCTGTGCATCGGAAGAGTTCGGAAACCTGCGGCTGTCTTCGGTGCACGGGGGAGTGGAGATCTCGCTTCCGGAGTCAGAGGAGAAATTCTTCTCGATATCGAAGATTCAAACCACAGTGGCCCGCTAAACTCCGGGCCTTTCCAACCGGAGATCGGCGTCTGCTGAAAATGAAATTCACTTTTATCGCGAGACCTTAAAGGGCATCGCAACTTGAAATAAAAATCATTAATAGCCTTCCTACATGATAGTTAATGTATTGCCGTGAGAGGAGGGTTGGATGAAGACTGAGGTCCTCAAGAGCATCAAAGAGACAGAAGAAGAGTACAAATCAATGATCAGCACTGCCCACGAAGAAAAGAAGCGCGCAATCGCTAATTCGGAGCAGGAAGCTGGAAATCTTATTGCGAAAGCAAAGTCAGATGCCGAAGAGTACAAGAACAAGCGCATCGCAGACGCAAGGGCTGAGGCAGCCAAACAATACGCAGAGATCGTCAAAGAAGGCGAGAAGCGAGCTGAAGCTCTGAAAAAGAACGCAGCCTCCAACCTTGACAAAGCAGTGGAACAACTTGTTTCACAGTTCAAGGTGAAGGTCAATGTTTAAAGTCCAGAGGATGAGCAAGCTGCTCATCGCAGCGTCTAAAGATCAGCTTGAACCGGTTATTCGTGAGTTGTACCGTCACAATGTCTTTCATATAGAGGACTTTGTCGACCAGGGGGAGGAAGAATACGAAGGCTTTAAGATCGGGAGACCGATGGAAGGAGCCTCGTCTACCTCCGGAAAGCTTCTAAGGATTCGCTCGCTGGCCAACATGATCGGCGTTTCGCCCGATAATGTAGAGTCAGGTGCAGTGCAGGGTAAAGGTGCACTTTCGACGAAGATCGAGAGTGAACTCCCGAAGATTGAAGAGGAGATCGGTTCCCTAGTGGAACGGCGGAACTCTCTCGAAAGCAGTCTCAGGGAATGTGTCCAGAAAAAGGCGGACCTTGAAACCTTTGCAAAAGTCCCGATGGATCTTTCCCTTCTACGGGGATATGACGGCTTCGACGTTTTTGCAGGAACTATTCCGCAGGACGTCGAGCTGCCGGTCGATTGTGAAAAATATTTCACCGACCAGGTTCCCGGAAACCTCCTGATCGTAGTCGTGCCTAAGGAATCGTCGCAGGAAGCCGAGAGGTTCCTTGTCGATTCAGGGTTTACGGCTGTTGCCATTCCGAACGAGGATGGCACTGCAGAGTCCAACATTGAAAAGTACACTCAGGAGATCACCCGTCTCGAGAGCGAGATTGGTAAGATGTCGGAGCAGATAACTGCTCAGAAAGAAAAATACGCCGAATTCCTGGTGGCATGCGAAGAACTGCTCACGGCAGATGTAGAGCGTGCAGAAGCACCGTTGAGATTCGCAACTACCGAAGAGGCATTTGTTGCCGAAGGGTGGGTGCCATCGGATGTAGTGGAAGGCCTTACAAGCGATCTCCAGGCTGCCACTGGCGGAAAGGTGTTCATCACCGAAGAGGAGATCAACTATGATGAGGATACTGTACCTATCGAGTACGACAGTCCCAACTGGGCAAAGCCGACAGAGGCTTTGATGGACATATACTCGAGGCCGCAGTATACCGAGTTCGATCCGACGCTTCTTGTCGCGATCGTCTTCCCGATATTCTTCGGATTCATTCTCGGAGATATCGCATACGGTGCAATTCTTTTGATTATGAGCTACTGGCTCCGCAAGTATGTCAAAGACAGTATTGCAGGAAACCAGCTGCTTGATGTTTTAAGAAATGCAAGCGTAGCAAGTATAATATTTGGTGTTTTGTACAGCGAATTCCTTGGTTTTGCATGTCCGTGGAACCCTATTATCATGAGCCGTCACTTCAATATCGGGGCGGAGCACGCAGGCCACGGGCCTGATGCGATCCTTCTGCTGATTGTTACGGCATGGGTCGGTATTCTGCATATCACACTTGGAAGAGCTCTTCACGCCAGAAACGCAATGGTTCAGCTTCACCCCGGAGAACACCGCAGCAAGGTGGTCTTTGCCCAGATCGGGTGGATCATCGTCATGTGGGGTATTCTCCTGATGATATGGACTATCGCACCGATCCCAATGATGCCGGATCTTACAGGCGCACTCGCCGTCGCAGGCTACAACATCTTCCTGCTCGTCGGTGCACTGATGATTCTTGTTGGTATTATCGGAATCGGAAGGGATAGTGCACTTGAACTTATGGAACTTCCGACAATCATCAGCCACGTGCTGTCCTATACACGTCTGGCTGCAGTCGGTCTCTCGTCAGTCGCAATCGCGGCCGTAGTCAACTATATTGCTATCGGAATGATGATCGAGCCGGCGATTGCCGATTTCGGAATTGTAAGTATTGTAATGATTATCGTGGGAATCTTCGTATTCCTCATAGGACACACATTAAACACCGCACTTGGTCTTCTTGGCGGTGGTCTACACTCTATTCGTCTGCACTACGTGGAATTTTTCACGAAGTTCTACCAGGGCGGCGGCAAAAAATACGAACCGTTTGGAATTATTAGGAAATTTACGGAGGATTAAAAAATGGTTGATACAATGACACTTGAAGTGGCTCAGGCCTCGGCAGTAGGATTCAAAGCAATCGGTGCAGGTCTCGCAGTGGGTCTTGCAGGAATGGGTACCGGTCTTGCACAGCTCGGTATCGGTGGAGCAGCAGTAGGAGCAACCGCAGAGAACAAAGAGATGTTCGGTCTCGCACTTCTCTTCACGGTCATTCCGGAAACAGTCGTTATCTTTGGTCTTGTAGTTGCACTTCTTCTGCTCTTCACATAAAACGGATTCCAGGAGAAGATAAGACAATGGCATTGGATGCTGTAGTCGGCGAGATAAAGGCAAAGGGCGAAAAAGAGGCCGCTGCAATCAAAGCGGAAGGCAAAGCGGAAGCCGACAGGATTCTTGCGGAAGCCGGAGAGCAGGTTGCAGCCATAAAGACCTCGGCTGAGGAGGATGCCGCAAGGCAGGCCACCCAGATTGTCAACAGGGAGATTGCCGCAGGAAACCTGGCAGTAAAGCGCCAGATTCTGAACGCAGAGAAGGCCCTGCTGGACGAGGTTCACGCTGCAACTGTCAAAGCAATCAGCGATCTGCCGGAGGATTTCCATAAGAAAGCGGTTCGCGAGCTTTGCAAGGCGGCGGCAAAAGAGCTGGGAGAGGGTGTATTCTACTGCAACGAACGCGACAAGGCGGCAGTGGAGCACGCAATCTCCGACTTGAAGACCCTCGCCGGGTTCTCGCTGGCAGGAACAAAAAATATCTCAGGTGGCGTCATTGCCGAGAGCAAAGACGGGCAGCTGCAGCTGGATTACAGTTACGGCTCCTATCTTTCCGAGGTCTGGGAGACCGGCCTTCGGGACGCATCAGAGAAGCTCTTCGGGTAGAGAGGGAGGCAGAAAATGGCTGCAGTAAATACTACAGGCCCTGCTCCCTACATATACGCCTGCACCCGTATGAAGGTGAGAAAGGCGTCCCTCATACCGCGTGAGGAGTATATGCGTATGCTCAACATGGAGCTGCCCGAGATCGCAAGGATCATCGAAGAGACGCACTACAAGGCTGAGATAGATGAGCTCAACTCGTCTTTCTCAGGGATCGACCTGTTCGAAATTGCACTGTCATGGAATCTTGCAAAGGATTACCAGAGAGTAATTGCGATGGTGCCCGGTCACCTTAAGGGATTCACCAAGTGCTATCTCCTTCGCTGGGACATACAGAATGTCCTGACGATCATGCGTGGGAAGTCGCAGGGTGTTCCGCAGGGAAAGATCAAAGAGATAACGATCCCTGCAGGAAGCCTCGACAAGGCAGCTCTCGACAAACTCATCGCGGATGACTCGGTCGACAGGATCGTGGAGAACCTCAGGGGTCATGAACTCTATCCCGTTTTCGAGCGGGAGATGGCCGGAGCCGTCGAATCGGGCTCTTTCGCCCGTATGGAGAACGAGCTCTACAAGGCATACTACGCGGATATCATTCACGCGGCCAAGAGCGGAGTTAAAGGCGGATACGTGTTTCTGCAGTATATCCGCCTGGCCATCGATACGAAGAACCTGATGACGGTATTCCGTGTAAAGGGTTCTCTTGAGAGCGACGACCTGCGCGAACTTATGATCCCCGGCGGAACTTTCTCCGTCGACGAGCTTGTTCGCCTGGCCGGTTCGGAGAGCAGCGACGAGATTATCGAGACGATCAGGAACCGCCTGAATATCGAATCGTTCACGGAAGTTCTTGAAAAATTCAGGGAAGAGAAATCGGTGCACAAGATCGAGACCGCACTTACGAAGGCGAAGCTCGCTCAGCTCGACAAACTGGCGAAACGCTACCAGTTTTCGGTGTGCCCGATTCTGCTCTACCTCGAACTCAAGCAGTACGAGGTTTCGAATATCCGTGCCGTAGCACGCGGCAAGGCGTCGAAGCTCGATGCCGACAGTATCGAGGCGTGCATGGTGGTGTAAGAGATGGAGATCGCAGTTATAGGAAACAGTGAATTCATTCTCGGGTTCCGCCTTGCAGGCATCCAGAAGACCTATGCGGCAGAGGAAAGCGATGTAATCGCTGATCTCGTGACAATGGTCATGGATGACGCCGAGGTCGGCATACTCGTGATGAACGGCGAAGATATGGCAAAACTGCCGCTCAGGATGCGCACCACCCTCTCGGATTCGGTAAAGCCGACGGTTATCGCCATCGGCGGCGAAGAGGGCGGACTTTCCATCAGAGAGAGAATTAAGAGATCAGTGGGTGTTGATCTGTGGAAGTAAAAGGAAAATCAAAAGGAATTCTAAAGAGGATTTCCGGGCCGGTCGTAACTGCCGTCGACCTTGATGCCCACATGTACGATGTGGTGAAGGTCGGAGACGAGCAGCTCATGGGTGAGGTCATCAAGATCGACGGTGACAACGTCATCATCCAGGTTTACGAAGCGACCGACGGTATCCGTCCGGGGGAGCCTGTGGAGAACACGGGAATGTCCCTCGCGGTAGAGCTCGGACCCGGTCTTCTGACAAGTATCTACGACGGTATTCAGAGACCTCTCGAAGTGCTCATGGAGAAGATGGGCAGTTTCATCGAGCGTGGAGTGTCAGCTCCGGGTCTTGATCATGCAAAGAAGTGGGAATTTAAGCCATTAAAGAAGAAGGGCGACGAAGTAGTCCCCGGTGAAATCATCGGAGAGGTCCAGGAGACGAACATCGTCACAAAGATCATGATCCCGCCGACCTTGAAGGGCGGAAAGATCAAGGAGATCAAGAAGGGCGAGTTCACTGTAGATGAGATCGTCTGTGTTCTCGACTCCGGCGAAGAGGTCGCTATGATGCAGAAGTGGCCTGTACGTGTCCCGAGACCTGTTACGGAGAAGAAGAACCCGGACATCCCGCTTATTACAGGACAGCGTATTCTCGACGGTCTGTTCCCTATTGCAAAGGGCGGAACGGCAGCTATCCCCGGACCGTTCGGTTCAGGAAAGACTGTTACCCAACAGGCTCTCGCAAAGTGGTCCGATGCCGAGATTGTGGTCTACATCGGATGCGGTGAGCGTGGAAACGAGATGACCGAGGTTCTTACAGAGTTCCCCGAGCTCGAGGACCCGAAGACCGGAAAGCCTCTCATGGAGAGGACGATTCTTATCGCGAACACCTCGAACATGCCTGTAGCGGCCCGTGAGGCATCGGTTTACACCGGTATCACCATCGCGGAGTACTTCCGTGACATGGGATACGATGTATCGCTGATGGCAGACTCGACTTCCCGCTGGGCAGAGGCAATGCGTGAAATTTCGTCACGTCTTGAAGAGATGCCCGGAGAAGAGGGTTACCCGGCATACCTGTCGGCACGTCTCTCCGAGTTCTACGAGCGTGCAGGACGTGTGGAGACACTCAACCACGACTTCGGTTCGATTACGGTTATCGGTGCGGTCTCCCCGCCCGGTGGTGACTTTTCGGAGCCTGTCACGCAGAACACTCTGCGTATCGTAAAGTGCTTCTGGGCACTTGATGCAAAGCTGTCGCAGCGCCGTCACTTCCCGGCTATCAACTGGCTGAACTCGTACTCGCTCTACCTCGATTCGCTTTCGTCATACTATGACGAGAAGATTTCGCCTGAGTGGAACCCGCTCAGGACATGGGCGATGGCTGTTCTCCAGAAGGAGTCGGAACTTCAGGAGATCGTTCAGCTCGTAGGTTCAGACGCACTGCCCGACGAGGAGCAGGTGACGATCGAGGTCGCACGTCTTCTCCGTGAGGTCTTCCTCCAGCAGAACGCATTCGACCCCGTCGATACATACTGTTCGATGGAGAAGCAGTTCGACATCATGAAGGCGATCAAGAAGTACGCGGACCTCGGCTACGACGCACAGAAGTCCGGCGCACCGATCGCGGCTGTCGTCGGCGTCAAGGCGAAGAACGAGCTTGCACAGATCAAGTTCATCGCCGAGTACAAGCCCGAACTCGAGAAGATCCTGAAGCAGATGGACGAAGAGTTTGCCAAGGTTAAGGAGGCCTGATTAAGATGAAGGAGTATCGCACAGTTACAAAGGTCCAGGGACCGCTTGTATTCGTCGAAAAGACGGAGCCGGTCGGTTATTCCGAACTTGTGAACGTCGTCCAGGCCGACGGCCAGATCAAACGCGGTCAGGTTCTTGATACCTCCGACGATATCGTCGTCGTCCAGATCTTCGAGTCGACTGCCGGTATCGGAAAGGACTCGGGTATCAGGTTCCTCGGCGAGACCATCAAGATGCCTGTCGGAAAGGACATGCTCGGACGTATCCTCTCCGGCGGCGGTAAGCCGAAGGACGGCGGACCCGAGATCGTTCCTGAGAAGAGGCTCGAGATCACCGGTGCGGCTATCAACCCGTATGCACGTGCATCACCCGATGAGTTTATCCAGACGGGTATCTCGACAATCGACGCGACGAACACACTCGTTCGTGGTCAGAAGCTTCCGATCTTCTCGGGTTCAGGTCTTCCGCACAACGAGATCGCTCTCCAGATCGCCCGCCAGGCAAAGGTCCCGGGCTCGGATGAGCAGTTCGCTGTCGTATTCGCTGCAATGGGTATCACGAAAGAGGAAGAGAACCAGTTCATGGCCGACTTCGAGAGGACAGGCGCCCTCGAACACGCTGTAGTGTTCCTCAACCTTGCAGACGACCCGGCTGTAGAGCGTATCATCACGCCGCGTCTCGCACTGACGACCGCAGAATACCTTGCATTCGAACTCGATTACCACGTGCTTGTCATTCTTACTGATATGACAAACTACTGTGAGGCTCTCCGTCAGATCGGTGCGGCACGTGAAGAGGTTCCCGGACGCCGTGGTTACCCCGGTTACATGTATACCGATCTCGCATCGCTCTACGAGCGTGCAGGTATCATCAAGGGCAAGAAGGGTTCGGTTACCCAGTTCTCGATCCTTACGATGCCCGGCGACGATATCACCCACCCGATTCCTGATCTTTCCGGATATATTACGGAAGGCCAGATCGTTGTTTCCCGTGAACTTCACAGGAAGGGTATCTACCCGCCGATCAACGTTATGCCGTCGCTTTCACGTCTGATGAACCTCGGTATCGGCGAGGGCATGACCCGTGAGGACCATAAGAAGGTCTCCGACCAGCTCTATGCAGGATACGCGGAGGGTGTAGATCTCCGCGGTCTCGTGGCTATCGTCGGAAAGGATGCTCTCTCGGAGCGTGACCAGCGCTTCCTGGAGTTCGCGGACCTCTTCGAGAACAGGTTTGTCCGCCAGGGCCACGACGAGGACAGGTCGATTGCGGATTCGCTCGATCTCGGATGGGAGCTTCTTGCGACCCTGCCGGAGGATCAGCTTACACGTATCGACCGCGAGATGATCCACAAGTACCACCCGAAGTACAGAAAGAAGGAGTGAGCCTGGCATATGGCGCTTAAAGATGTAAAGCCAACAAGGTCTGAACTTATCAACCTTAAAAAGAGGATCAAACTCTCCGAACGAGGCTATAACATTCTCAAGATGAAGCGCGACGGACTAATCCTTGAATTCTTCAAGGTGCTTGAGGAAGCGAAGAAGAGCAAGAGCGAACTCAACGACAACTACGAAAAGGCGTTGAAGACGATCGCGGTGGCGAACACTGTCGAGGGTGCGATCAGGGTGAAGGCGGCGGCGATGGCCGTGCAGGAGAATCCCCAGATCGCACTTAAGCAGAAGAACATCATGGGTGTCGTTGTGCCCGAGATCGAGTCTTCGGCTGTCAGAAAGGACATCATCCAGAGAGGATATGGTGTCCTCGGTTCGTCTGCCGTTATAGACGAGACCGCCGAAGCCTTCGAGGAGCTCGTCGATTCGATCATCCGGGCTGCCGAGATCGAGACGACGATGAAGAGGCTTCTCGACGAGATCGAGTCCACGAAACGCCGTGTCAACGCTCTTGAGTTCAAGGTTATCCCTGAGCTTTCAGAGGCTCGTGACTTCATCAAGATGAGACTTGATGAGATGGAGAGGGACGAACTTGTCCGTCTCAAGAAGATCAGGGCCAAGGCCCAGGCAAAATAATTTTTTTTTTGTTTTTTGGTGTGCTAATTAGAGCCCCATAGGTTTTGTTTATAATTAAATGATTCTTCAGTTTTTGAGTATTTTAAAGAATTTCTTTTTAATTTAGGAGTTCCCGAGTATATTTTCTCACTTTTTTTGTGTAAATTGAAGATATATGGATTAAATAACTGCTCAAGAGATTTATCATCTCCATATGTATTTCTTAATGTTTTTATTCTTTTACACAAGCTATCGATTTTTTGGTTAAATACTCTTTTTTCTTTTTTATTCATACAGTATATTGATTTTGGGCCGATTTCATTTTTAATAATAACAACGTCCTCATCAGATAATTCAAATCTGAGTTTAATTTCAAATAAAGATTTTAAGAATTCAAGTTCTCTTTGATTTTCTTTTTTTTTCTTTTCAATCTCTTTTGTGGTCTGAATCTCAATTTTTTTCCTGATCTCTCTTATTTCATTCTTTTTAGCATATTTAGCTCTAATTTGTTCATAATTTCCGTTCTTCATTTTTTGAGGGTTTTTATAATTATTTGAGGTCTCTTTGTCTTTTGTACTGTTATTTCTTTGTGGAATGCCTTTTTTTTCAAACAGAAATTGTTTAATTGTTGCGGTTTTTGTAGGTGGTGAATCTTCTAAATTAATTAATTTCAATATTTCTTTACGATTAGTAATTATCATATTTTGTTCAAGAGGTGAAAATTCATTTAAAAATATTTTTTTTGCAGAACCGTAGATCCCTTTGAAAACCTGATTTCTCTCTTCCTCTCGTAATTTCCGTTCATTACGCCTTTTATTTTGGTTTTCTTTTATAGCCAATTCTATTTCTTCATCAGACCTAGCCATTAATTTGAATATGGAAGGCTTTAATTAATAAATTTTTGAGGTAATGGGTAAGTCTATTATCCAAAATTCTATAAAGATTAATGAAATAACTAAAATCTAGATAAAATACTGATTATCATGGCAGATGTTCATACGGCTGAACAACGCAGTCGCAATATGTCAGCAATCCGTGCGAAAAATACAAAACCCGAACTTATTATACGCAGGGGACTCTATGCAAGAGGAATTCGTGGATATCGCATTCATCACAATATAGCGGGAAAGCCGGACCTTGTATTTACAAGACAAAAAATTGCAATATTCATAGATGGGTGTTACTGGCATAAATGTCCAATCTGTTTCCATGAACCACAGACCAACCGGAACTTCTGGATGAAAAAAATTAACGGAAATGTAGAACGGGATCTGCAGGTTAACGAAGAACTTAAAAAAAATGGCTGGCTTGTCCTCAGGTTCTGGGAACATGAAGTGAGAAAGGAGCAGGAATCTGTTGTTGACAGAATTGCTGAAGCTATTAAGAAAAGAAACTAAAACTATGCAAGCATTTTTCTGATTTTACCTGCTATTCCCTCAGCCATCAGTGGCGGAACTGCATTACCAATTTGTGTATACTTCGCCGAACGCGGCCCTTCAAAGAAATAGTCATCAGGGAATGACTGTAAACGAGCTGCTTCACGGACAGTTAAAGAACGGGCCTGTTTAATATCCGGGTGTATAAAATAATGACCATCTTTTGCAAGATGTGCCAGAACTGCATGAGAATGATCGTTACCG
Organism: Methanolacinia paynteri; assembly: GCF_000784355.1. Lineage (NCBI taxonomy): Archaea > Methanobacteriati > Methanobacteriota > Methanomicrobia > Methanomicrobiales > Methanomicrobiaceae > Methanolacinia > Methanolacinia paynteri. The sequence continues at coordinate 18,761 of NZ_KN360939.1, forward strand.
TTTACAACCTTATACCTATCCAGAAAATCTTTCTTGTTTTCATGGGTTTGAAGATGTTCAGGGAGTTCATTATATTTTAGTCGTGTACCCTCCCCATGCTTCCATTTCCTTATGGCTCTCCGATAAATTTCTCTATCCCTTTCGTTATGATATCTTGCAGCATGGTGACGCACTCCCCCAAAACCGTTTCTGATCTTTGCAGCTCTCGCATATTCAGAGCATTCCCCGACATATGGGAGAAAAATATCCTCATTTGTTTTAACTGCCTGTTGTTTCGGGAGGTCATTCAGAAGATCCCAGACCTTCCCTCTGAGGGACGACTGTTTAAATTCGGGGTAGGAATAATTAGATCCTTCTTTCCACCCAATAATGATAATACGCTCACGGTTCTGAAGTACACCAAATTTACTGGCATTGATTATTCTTGGTTCAGAGTCAATATGATATCCGGCCATTTTACAACGCAAAAAGATATCCGGGAATATTGTCTGGTCTTTTGCACTGGTAATGCCCTTAACATTTTCAAAAACAAACATTTCTGGTTCAAATGCCTCCAAAAAACTGATATAGTGTCGGTAGAGATAATTCCGGGGGTCATCCTTCATTCCCTTCTTATCTCGCCCCCTTCCGGCTAGGGAATATGCTTGGCATGGAGGTCCTCCTATAACAATATCAACATCAGTTCTGCCATATTTTTCATAAAGATTTTTTTTAATCGATTCTATTAGTATTTTTTCAGATTCATCGTTAATTTCATGTTTGACTATGGAATCTGTTACTATGCTTGGCTCATTAATACCGTCAAATAATTCTTCACGGTTTATTTTTCCCATATAGTAATCGGCATAATGAGAAAGATCTTTGTTCTGTTTTAGATAATGATAACAAAGACGTGTTTCCAGTGTCTTTGCTGCATGCTCATTCATTTCAATATGTGCGGCAAAATCAAATCCCTGACGTATGAATCCCTCTGTAAGGCCCCCACCGCCTGCGAACATATCAAGAGCAATATAATTTTTTTTCATAGCAAAATCATTATTTTTAATCTATTCTTTGCCTGGTTAACTAATAAAGAATGCTTTTTAGATTCTAAATTGGTTAAAAAATTCAATGATTCCTTTTAATGCTAAATATCTTTAATTAAGTAAAAAAAGTAAAAACATAATAATTAAAAATGATTATTTTTTATAAAAAGTATTGCCGGAAAAATAAATGACAAAAATAGTGGAGACTTGGGATAAAAGTCAGTTAAAGGTTATTCAGGCACCCAAATCTGAAAGATGTATTATCGATGCAGGGCCAGGTACCGGAAAAACTGCAGTATCCTGTGCCCGTGTTGCTTGGTTGATCAGTGAAGGAGTCGCACCCGGTAATATCTGGGTTGTCAGTTTTACACGGACAGCAGTCAGGGAAATACGTGATCGTATTCATAGTTATGTCGGAAACGGAGGAGATGCAAATTCAGTGAAAATTGCAACTTTGGATTCACATGCATGGGCAATCCATTATGGATTTGATGAAACTCCAAAAATATTCAGCTCTTATGATGAAAATATCGAAGTAATGACCGGGATGGTCAGGTCTGACCCCAGTGTTATCGATTATCTGGAATCTTCATTTGAATATCTTATTATTGATGAGGCTCAGGATATAGTTGGAATCCGTGCAGATTTGATTCTTGAAATCATTAAAAAATTACCTTTATCATGTGGCGTTTCAGTCTTTGCTGATGAGGCACAGGCAATATATGGGTGGTCGCTCGAAGATGATGAACCATCTTCCTATGATGCTGTCCAGCTTACACTTCCTCAAAAAATCAGGGAATCCAAACAAAATGAATTTAGGGAATACGGTCTGAGTACGGTTTTTCGGACAAGTGATCCAAATCTGAAAACACTTTTTACCGATACACGTAAAAAAGTCTTGGAGGAAGACCCCGACGTTAAACTCAAACATAAAAAAATCAAAAAAGAAATTAGAGGTCTTGCTCACTATTCGATATCTGGAAAAATTCAGGATCATGAAATTCAGAATCCCAATAAAAGTTTTATTTTATATCGCAGGAGAGCAGATGTGCATTATGCTGCTTCATTTTTCGGGACAAACCCACACCGAATTCGTATGTCGGGCCTGCCGGTCTGTCTGCATTCATGGATAGGAGCGTGTTTGTCTGAATACACAAAAAGAACAATTGGAAAAAGTGATTTCGTTTCCCTCTGGAAAAGAAATTTTGACAATTCTGAAAAAGGCTTAAGAAATGCCGATATGATGTGGAATCATCTGATAAGGCATGCGGGGCGGTCAGATAAAATTGTAAATATGGGAAATCTGCAACAGGTTCTTGGAAGGAAACAACCTCCCTCAGAATTCTGTTATAGCGAAATTGGCTTCAGAGGCCCGATTATCGGTACAATCCACGCATCCAAGGGACGGGAAACAGATGAAGTCTGTCTTCTTATTCCGGAAAATCATGGACATAAATTGGATGATGATGAGGAAACACGTGTGGTATTTGTTGGTGCAACTCGTGCAAAATCCCTGCTTCATGTCGGGTCAGGTTTCGCAACTCTCCACGCCAAAAGACTTCCCGTATCTGGCAGAGCGTATACACTTTTATGTAACCAGGGTTCGCCTACGGCACAGGTAGAGATTGGAAGAGATGGTGATATTACCGCGAGTGGAATTACCGGAACTAGTCACTATTCCTCAATTGATGATGTACGGAAAAAACAGGAGCTGATCCTTAGTCTTCGGGGAAAGATCACGCCAGCGTATGCCGTATCTGATCATGGAAGTGGACATATTTACAGGTTGAAATCAGGAGAATTCTCATATGGTAAAGATGTCTGCTGCCTGTCACAATCCGTGAATTCAGATTTGTTTGAAGTAGGCAAGGAGATTCATACAATTCTCGGTGGAGGAAAACGGCGTCCACCTGATGAGCTAAGGTATCTTCGGATTTATGGAACACGAACACTTGTACTCCCACCTGATTCTTCCGAACGTGGAAAGTTATTTGAACCATGGTCGGAGAGTGGGATTATGCTGGCACCGGTAGTCCTAGGTTATCCTAAGGCATTTTTCAAGTATTATTAACGGAGCTGATTATGACGGTAACAGAGCGAAAAAAAATAATTGAAAGATTATCTGAGGATCTTGTTGGTCCGTACAAAGAAGATGAAAAACTGGAATCCAGACCCTCAGATGTATATATATCCGGGATTCTCTGGCCAAAGGATACACGCATAGGTCCGGAGGAAGATGATCAACTTGGTCTGGCATCGGCCGGTTTTGACAACGAGGAATCTGCCGGAACAGGTGAGGAAGAAGAGATCGCAGTATCATCCATAAACCGGCCAAGTAGTGCAGGATTGTCGTTTGCTGTTGCATCAAATAAGGAAATACCTAAAATAGCTGCAAAAGTCTTTTTTGCCACCTATTCATATCAGAATGTCCAAACAGATGAAGAAGAGGATAATTCAGATGGGAATAAAGCAGAAAAAAGGAAAAAATCAAAAATCGAATGGATCCGTCACCAACATAAAATTGACATTCTTCATATCGAAGTTCCGGACGGCGGAAACAATATCATTGAAATTGAAGATCCCGATTTACTACCTAGAATTCAGCTCCATATCCGATCAGTCCACTGGAAAGAAAAACACTGGCTTGTCACAGCGACACTAATAAACAAGAGCGAACCCCCACAGGGAACTGGCAGAAACGATCGGGAGTTATTTTCTTTATTTCAGGTTCGTCTTGAAATACGTCCGGAATCAGGCACATCACTTGTAGCCCGGCCATCCCGACGGGCGGTAACCGGAAACTCCGATGATGATGAAGACCTCTCCACAGCACTTCTTTATCGTAATGCACTAGAATATGCCACTGGCCACACATCTTCTGCAGAATGGGAGTCAGGATCGGATCCCGGAACCGCATCGATGGTTGCTACTACATGGATTCCCCACGCCTTTTTACCCTCCTTCAGTTCAGAAGGTCATAATATATTTAGTTCACTCAGGTCCTCGGAAACACCCGGGCCGTTATCTGCAGAATGGCTTTCTGATGCCTCTGACGCTGAACTAGGGCAGGCACTGGATGAAATACCAAATGCTTATGCCAGATGGATTGCTCTTCAGGAAGAGAAAATAAATATACTCTCTCCTCCCTTTGGTGAACAGGCAAAACGGAACATTGCACGCTGTCGGCAATCACTGCAAAGAATGCATCAGGGAGCTGAACTTATTGGTAGCAATCCCGCTGTCGCTGAAGCATTCAGACTTGCAAACAGAGCTATGGAATTACAGTATCAATGGAATACTGAAAATCCCGGCGAAATCCTGACATGGCGACCGTTTCAGATGGGATTTATTCTTCTTGCCGTCAGTTCTGTTGCAGATCGTTCCCATCCGGATCGCAACGTAATGGATCTGCTCTGGTTCCCTACTGGCGGAGGGAAAACAGAGGCCTATTTGGGACTGATTGCATTTCTTGCATTTTACAGAAGATTGTCTTCTCCCTCAAATCCTGATGAAGGTGCAGGGGTTGCGGCGTTAATGAGATATACGCTCCGGCTACTCACAACCCAACAATTTATCCGTGCATCTTCGATGATTCTTGCATGTGATGCAATTCGCCGTGGGCAAGCAGGCAAAGTGTCTGGCACTGATAAATTAGGTGATACGCCTTTTTCGATTGGGCTTTGGGTTGGTGGAGAGGCTACACCCAACAAATTCAGGATTGCAAGGGATTCTCTAGAAGGAACACCGGGTCTCGCAACTCCAAAACAGTTAAAAATATGCCCTGCATGTAAATCAGCACTTAAATGGACCTTTGATGACTCCACTGAAAAAATTGAAGTAAGATGTCCTGATACAGAATGTATCCTTCATAATGGCGGAAATCCGTTGCCGGTATATACGGTTGATGATGACATTTACAGGAGCCAGCCAACACTCCTGATAGGTACTATCGATAAGTTTGCACAAATACTTCGTCGGAAGGAAGTGAGCCATCTTTTTTCGCTGAAAGAAGGAAGAAAACCTGATCTGATCATTCAGGATGAACTACATCTGATTTCGGGGCCTCTTGGTACCTTGGCTGGCCTTTATGAAACTGCCATTGATCAGTTGTTCACGCAGAATGGAATCCGGCCGAAAATTATCGGATCAACAGCAACTATTCGCAGAGCTCGTGATCAGGTCAATGCTCTGTTCAACCGTGAAACCTGTCAATTCCCTCCTGCAGCTATTGATGCTGACGATTCGGGTTTTGCTATTGTGGATAAAGATGCACCGGGACGTGTCTATCTGGGTGTAACAACCGCAGGAAGATCAGCAAAATACAGTCTGCAGGCTGTCAGTGCATCCCTGTTACAGTCTGTTGAAGGAGGCCTCGAAGATCCGTACAGGGATTATTACTGGACTCTTGTATCATATTTCAACTCACTCAGGGAATTAGGCGGTGCAGTTGTCCTGATGCGGGATGACGTAAATGATACCATTTCCATGATTGCCGCACGGAGACATGAGCGTCAGCGGGAACCAGAAGATCAGGAAGAACTGACCTCCATGCGCACACAGGAAGAAGTTCGTGAAATGCTTGAACTTCTGGAAAGAAAAGCGGACAGCGGGGAAGCGATCGATGTTGTTCTGGCAACAAATATGCTGAGTGTTGGTGTTGATATTAAAAGGTTGGGTTTGATGCTTGTGAATGGTCAGCCAAAGGGCATATCCGAATATATTCAGGCAACAAGCCGTGTCGGTCGTGGCACGGTTCCGGGACTGATCGTCGCACTATTAAACAACGCAAAGGCCCGTGACCGGTCACATTATGAATCCTTTGGGACGTGGCATAACACTCTCTACCGTGATGTGGAGGCAACCAGTGTTACTCCGTTTGCGTCCCGTGCACGTGATCGGGCACTACATGCAGTCTTAGTCGCACTTCTGCGTTACAATGCACCGGGAATGTTGGATCAGCCAATAATCAGTGAGGATGACCTCAGAACTGCTGATGATATGATTTCATATATTACTGAACGTGCCCGAAAGGTTGATCCGGAAGAATCTGCGATTGGTTATGAACTTCAGGATTATCTTGACACTTGGCAGATCCGCCAGCCCAGAGCTTACTGGGATTCACGTAAGCCAAGCCAGTCATTATTGCAGGATGCCGAAAAAGCTGCAACACTGAAGGCCCTTGGTTATCATATCGGTAACGCTTGGCCAACAATGAACAATATGCGAAGTGTAGAACCTTCAACGCCATTTCGGCTAAAGGAAAAGCTGAAGGATTTTTCTAGGGATGGTGATTAGAATGGTAAACAATGATCTGGGTAAGCTGCGAAGAAGTATGGTTGTGATGACGCATGCCCCGGGAGCGATTGTCGATTTTCGTGCAGATGGTGCTCCGGTTTCAGGTGTTGTTGCAGGACTTGAAGAATGGGATCGTAATTTCCCTCCTTATGGTCTTACGAATCCACAGAAGATATCAGAACCGCGTCTTGAAAAAAGACTTGGAGTCGGGGGATTTCGCCTGCCACCTGTCGTCGATGAAGGTTATCGTGATGAAAGCGGTAGACCGGACGGGCGCCGCCTTGTTGCAGTTCGGTTTCCCAAATGGCTTCAGTGTCCGGAATGTGAACGAATCGCTCCTTTCTGGAAATGGAATAATGATCCCGGCAGGGCATATCGATACTGTCCAAACTGCTCATCCGGACGAAAAAAGGTATTCGTGATACCTGTGCGTTTTATTATGGCCTGTGAAAGCGGACACATTCAGGATTTTCCTTGGCACAGGTGGGTTGGGCACAAGGACAGTTGCAGCTGGAATAAGAATCATCATCGTGGATTCCTCAAACTGCATTATGAACGACCCGGTCTGGCAGGATTGTATGTTAGTTGTCCGGAATGTGGTGCATCACGTTCAATGGACGGTATCTTTAATCCAGATACTATGATGGGAGTAACAAATTGTTATGGGAAAAGACCGTGGCTGAGTGGACCTGATCAGAACTGCACCAAACAGCCAATTACTCTTCAGAGAGGTGCATCAAACCTTTATTTCCCTGTTCTTGAATCTGCACTGAGTATTCCTCCCTGGACAGACCGGTTACAGTCAGCACTTGGAATATATTGGAGCTCTATTGTTGGAACAGAAGACCCTTCTGAACGTGCTTTATATATTCGGATTCTTGCACGTAAGGATTTAAAACAGGTTCTGGGAGAGTTTCATATGACACCTGAAGAGCTTGCAGACCAGATCGAAGAACGGTTATCAAGATACTCTGAGGATACTGATCCTGATATCAGACAGGAGGAATACCGTCAGTTAACATCCGGGACAAATACAAGTCGTGAGGATGACCGTGAATTCGAAATGCGGAATATTAATATTCCGAATTCTCTATCCTCATATTTCAGCCATATAGTTCGAGTAGTGAGGCTTCGGGAAGTCCGTGCATTAAGGGGCTTCACACGAATTAATCCACCTGGGGGATCTGATGATCAGGTAATCTCTCCTATATTCAGCGAAGACCTCCACTGGCTGCCGGCAATTGAAGTTAGGGGAGAAGGAATATTTCTGGAGTTTGAAAAAAAAGCTCTGCTAAAATGGGAAAAAAACAGGGATAATATTGAGCGTGCGGATAAGGTGAATAATCCGTGGTTGCAGGAATGGAGAAAACGTTATGGTGCGGAAAGTAACCCCCCTGCTAAAATTACACCCCGATATTTGCTGGTTCATACCTTTGCTCATGCCCTGATGCGTCAGCTGACGCTTGACTGCGGATATTCTAGCGCCTCCCTGCGGGAGCGGTTATATATCAGTGAGGGAAAGACTGGTATGGCCGGAGTTCTGATCTATACTGCAACATCTGATTCGGACGGAACCCTTGGGGGACTGCAGCGTCAGGGAACTCCCGGGAGGATCGAGGATGCTGTACGGTCTGCGATTCAAAGTATGGAGTGGTGTTCATCGGATCCGCTGTGTATTCATAATCAGGAATTATCCGATGCGTCGGAAAACCATTTTAATCTCGCAGCTTGTCATGCCTGCTGTCTGGCACCTGAGACCTCATGTGAAACATATAACCGTTTCCTAGATCGGGCAACACTAATAGGAATACCTGAGAAACTTGGGACCGGTTATTTTACCCAGTTACTGAAAAGGTAAATTAATGGTTGTAATGTGGCCTAAGAGGCTTCCAAATCATATAACCCATAACAGCCTAAGAGCTGCCGAGTGTAAAGTGTTCCGTCGTCTCGAAGAGGTACTTGAAGATCCGTTCGTTGTTTTTTATTCACGCCCTTGGCTGGGGGAAAGACCCAATGGGGAAGAAATTGACGGTGAATGTGATTTTATCGTTGCTCATCCGGATCTTGGTTTTCTTGCCTTGGAAGTAAAAGGAGGTGGGATATTATACAATGCTGCTCTTGATAAATGGACCAGTAAAGATCGTTATAATATCACTCATTTTATCAAGAATCCTGTAGGACAGGCAAGAACTTCAAAACACCAGATTATTAAAAAACTGAATGAATCAAGAGAATGGAGTCCCAGATGGATCAGAGCACGTCACGGGATAATTTTTCCGGATTGTGCAGCAACCGAAGAAAATCTAGCAGCGGATATTCCAAGGGATATGGTCTGTTATCTGGAGGATATTGAAGGAGATTTTCGTTCATGGATTGTAAAACGTATGGGTTCAGAGGTTCCTCTGAGTTCCCGTGAATATCCCCTCGGAGAAGACGGAATTCTGGCACTTGAAAAACTTCTGGCATATCCTTTTCATCTCCATGTTCCCCTGAGAAAACTTCTTGATGAAGATGATCAAAAAATCAGAATTCTTACTCAGCAACAATACCATCTTCTTTCTGCAATTGAAGCAATTCCTAAAGCAGCAATAGCAGGAGGGGCAGGGACCGGAAAAACGATCCTTGCAATGGAGGAAGCAAAACGGTGTGCTGATTCAGGCTTGAGGGTTTTACTTACCTGTTATAACAATCCACTTGCACAGCACATGAAAGTACAGCTTGAGCAGGAAAAAAATATACATGTTGCAACATTTCATAAGTTGTGTCACCATACAGCAGACCTTGCGGGTATCAGAATTCCTGCAGGCGCAAATAGTGAAAGATTATTTAAGGAAATATATCCGGCAATCTTAATCAAAGCAATGGAAATACTTCCTGACATCAGATATGATGTCATTATTGTTGACGAAGGTCAGGATTTCATTAAAAATTGGTGGCAAGCTTTGGATATGGCACTTGATCCATCAGGTAAAAAGCTGATGAGAGTGTTTTATGACTGCAATCAGGAAGTATATGGAAGTACCGATTATCTCTCATCTGAATTTGAGATGGTTCCAATCCATCTTCGGGAAAATATGCGAAATTCTCGTCCTGTTCATCAGCTGGCCATGAAATATTATAATGGTTATCCGGTTGAAAGTATCGGACCAGAAGGTATTGAACCAGAATGGCATGTATGTGATTCATTCAGCGATATCCGGCAGAAATTATATTCTGACATAAACCGTCTGATTTCTGGAGAAAAGGTAATGCCCGGAAATATTGCAGTTCTGATCAGCTCAGAAAAAATACTTGATCGGTTAGTCAATAGAGGAAAAATAGGATCAATTTCCTGTAATCTCTGTTCAGACCCTTCAGATGACAAGATTATTCTTGATACCATACGTCGGTTCAAGGGACTGGAGAGTCAGATCGTATATCTGATTATTACTGGGGATATTGTAATGGATAAAGAATTAATCTATGTTGCCCTTTCCAGAGCCAGATCACGGCTGGTACTTCTCGGTGACAAAGCAAGTCTTGAAAGAATCAGAAATTATCGGAAACATAATCCTGAATAAAAATTCTGATTATATTTAGAAATTTCCCCGAACCTCCTCCAACCACAAATTAAACTTCGCATCAAACTCCTTCCTCCGGGCAATATCTTTAATGGTATATCTCCTCCTCGCCCTTTTGTATAACTCCTGCCTTTCCCTTGGGACTCGTGGACGATCACGACAACATTCGTTCAAACCACATTTATAAATCTCAAAAAATCAAATAGAAAATTAACATGCAGTTACAGGTCATCATAAGACCAGGGGAAGACGGCTGGTTTGTCGCAGAAGTTCCTGCTCTTCCGGGTTGCGTCTCACAGGGCAAAACAGAGGATGAAGCACTCGCAAATATAAAAGAAGCCATAGAACTTTACCTTGAGCCCGATGACGACGTGCTTAATATTCCCGGCAAGGCGAGAGTCGTCGAGGTCACGGTATGACAGGTTTGCCTGTCATATCCGGAAAAGATCTAATTAAAATTCTGGTCAAAGAGGGTTTTGTCGTAAACCGCCAGAAAGGAAGCCATGTTCGTCTGGCTAAAATGACAGATGACGGAAAGATAACGGTGACGGTTCCTCTCCATGATGAACTGGACAGGGGAACGTTGATCTCAATTTTAAAAGGTGCTGAAATAACCAAAGAAGAATTTCTGGATCTGATCTGAAAGAAATTAAATGCAGAATTCCAAAGCATGATCATTCATGTTCACCAGTTTAAATTTGGAATTTTTCAAAATCAGCCATTAATCATCTCCGGTTCCCGGTATTCGCCGAGGATGTTTGTAAGCGGCCCCCCGAAAAGCTCGACCGCTCGCGATCTGCTGATCTTTTCCTCTGCCTGGGCACGGAGGATTAAAAGTTCCATGTGAATCGGTCTTTCACTGGGGAATTCTTTCCCCGGTTCATTTTTATTCCAGCCTTTCTTTGAGAATAATCTGTAGTAACTTACTGCAACATTCCGGTTGATTATATTGAGATCGGATGCACGGTGAATCAGGGCCATCATGCTTATCCCGTATTTGTGCTTCAGTCTGTAGAGTTCGTTGATATCGAGAGACTTTCTCTTCTCCATCAATTCATATTTTATCATCTCTTTGGGAATGAGGAACGCACCTGCAAACCTGTTCGCTGCTGCTTCTTTATCGATTTTGGGATTTAAATCAAGGATGATGTGTCCGAGTTCATGTGCCAGGTTGAATCTCTGCTGGTCGCCCGGAATATTTTTTGCGATTGCGATAACCGGGCTTCTTTCGTACATTAAGGTTAATGCATCGAATTTTTTATCGGCATCTATGAGACCCACTTTTATTCCGTGCATCTCAAAACTGTCGATCAGGTTTTCGATCGGATCCAGCCCGAGATTCCAGTGCCTGCGAATTTTTACTGCGATTGATTCGATGTCATCCGGTGAATCAGCATGTCGGTCTGCCTTATCTGGCAGATCGGTTTCGATCCTCTCGTTACTGAGATGTTCAATCTCAAGATATCTTTCGAGCCAGTCGGAAGTTCTTGCATGGATTACATCTTTTTCTTTCTGGCCGATACTCTTTCTGCACCTGTAGCACGGTTCCGCCAGTTCGACAGTATTCTGCCTGAAAAAGTAGTCAAGAGTGGTGTTGGTAGCATTGCCAATCTTTATCAACATACCGGAATCGGGAATGATCTCACCTTTTTCATATTTCGATATGGCAGTCTGTGAAACGCCGGTTTTATCGCCCAGTGCTCTCAGGCTCAGCCCTGAACCTTTCCGGGCCGCTTTTATTCTCTCGCCTATCTGATTCATCTCCACACACACACGGTTTACAAACCGTAACTTTTAGTATGTTTTGTAAACTAATAAGGGTTGTTGTAGTATCTATGTAGGATATCCATATGGAAATAGGATAATCTAACTCTCGATTTTTACTAAAAGCAATTTTTTTCAATCTCCCCTCAAATCCTCTCACTCGTCTCCTCAATAATCTCCCTCATCGTCTTCGCAATCACAGCAGGATCAGTCTTCTTCGGGAATACAAATCCCAGTCTTCCGCCTTCGAACCAGTCTGGTTCCCAGACAATTTCCCGCTCAGGATAATTTTTGGAAAGATCGTTTTTGATGGAGCCCCCATTTTCAGGATCATGGATCTTTGTTTTTTTTGTTCCTTTCATCATTCTCTTTTTCTTTTCTTTTGAAGATCCAAAAAGAAACGATAATGGAAATTAAAATAAGCATCACGATTAAACCCGGTATACCGTATAGGAGAAATGCACCCAATGCTATGATTAACAGGGCTAAAATATCTCTTGAAAGATAGTCTCCGGATTCCAGGTTTCTTAGTGAAATAAAAAGCGATCTTTTCACCTGTCCGCTCTCTCTAAAAAATTCATCAGGATTATAAAACCGTGAGACTATGATATGCCCTGTGAGGACAACCAGAGGGATCACTAAAAAGATTATCATGAATTCGTTATATGAACCTAATCCTTTGCTTAATTCCTGAACAGTCTCCGCAGAATCGATAAACTTGAAACCGAAAAAGAGGATCGATAAAAGCGAAATTATCAAAATACTCCTGGGGTACCTGTACAGGATATATGCGAGAATGGCAGAGATAAAAAAGTACGTGAACAGTATTACACCTGCATACAGCCCGTCCATTTTCATTCCGAAAAACCAGGCTTCCCAATTGAGTATGAACATGAAAATATACATTAATGAATTTAAAATTAAAATTCCGAGCAGGCTGTAATAGAATATCCGATCAAGGTTCTTTGCTGCTCTATAAAGATTCATTAGGTATCATTTCTCCCTTTTGAATTAAAAAAAATTAGGAGTAATAGTGTGGTATCTTATCCATGTTTGAATTCCGGTCATCCAGACTCATGGCATGATTCCATACATTACTGATATAGATCTCGTCACCAACATCCCACGATGTCACTAATGCACCATGTTGTCCATAGGTTTCTGCGTATGAGTACCCGTTATCGTAATCATTTCCAAATTCGATATCGCGATCTCCTAATGAATCGGGATCATATATAAAGAACCCCTGACGATCATTAAGCGTATGGTAAATTGCTAGGCGGAGTGCATCATAGCTTAGATCTAAGTCTGGATTAGGGGCATCTTCATCACTGAAAAGACACTCATAAAGATCTTTTCCATTATACACCGTATCGACAGACACCTCTAAAAGAACATTGTCACCTCTGACTTCGTAAGGTAATCCTGACCCATCAATACCTATACCTCCGGTTACATCATCTTCAACCTGAATAAGGATAAGAGAAAGGGGGAGACTTTTTACATTTTGTGTCATTGGATCTATCTTAGTTGGAGTAAGTGCCCTGAAATCATCATCTTTTACTCCCATTTTTTTCTTAAATTCATCCCAGGCTACTCTTTCGATATGTTCCTGGACGATAATTCGTTTTAGATCTTCACTTTGCTCTTCTGATAATTCCTTTCCGGTTTCTTTTTTAAGAGAATCGATGATCAGATCCAGATTTTTCTGATATTTCTTCATCAATTCTTCAGAATATTTGTCGGAATTAAAGTCTGTTTTTGCAAGTCCGTTGGTTGTGACGGTTTCTGCCATCTTACTTACTATCTCATCATTTAATGGTTCAAATAATGCGACAATGTCGTTATTGTCGACGATTTGTTCCTTTTCATCAGCACTAACGACCGGAACGAAGATCGCACCGGCGAGTGCCACTACCAATAGCAGGATTAAAGCCTGCATACCGAATTTCGTTTTCATTTTCTCACCTGTTACCAGTTTTACCGGCATGCAAACCTTAATCCGCAATTATGCTGACATAGGAGATGCCGGTTTTACAAGTCGGCAAATGAAGGACTGTTAATAGAGTTTGACGTGAAATTTAGGCTCTATAATTCAGCCCTTTATTAGCCATTTCATTGGATTTATTTGAAAATGGGTTTAGTGAAGGATCACTCCTTCATCCGCCCCCGGTTGAAAATATGATGTGGCCCTATAATAACGATTTTCACCATGCTCTTGAACAATACTCAAAAAAAGTTGAAAGAATTATTTTATTAATGGGTGATATTTTTTTTAGATTTGGTATAACTAATATTTTGGGAACCTTTAGAGAAACTGTGGATGATGACCACTGATTTTTTCTCCTGCGCTGGTGATGTTCTTGTGTTAAGGGATATTCCTTATCAAAATTAATAATCCTTTTTTTGGCGCTAATATCCCGCTCCATTATAGGCTTAAGTATGGAATCCATCAATGATCTCATATTCTATGGAGGCATCATCTGAACTTTTGCATTTTCCAGGGCGATCTGAATTGCTCTCGTTATATATGCATCTGGGAGTTCAGAATTTCGCTGTCTTGAAGCTCATCTGATAACATCTGTAAAACCGGATCAGCAAGTTCCATGAGTCTTCCGCGGTCACCTGACGTTCCCCATACGCCGGTGCCATCCCGGGAGGGGGTGATTATTATATCGTCGTATTCCGAATCCAGGAAGAATATCGCTTCATCTATTGTTATCGTCTTGGGTGCACCGTCGACGATATAGCTCGTGTTGAACGTAGCCGGAGCAGGGAAACGTAATGCAACGTATGAGTTGTTTTGCCTCATCGCAATCAGTTCTGTCCTGGAAAATCCTGTTTTTATCTGGGCGTTGATGCAGCGGATCTGTTCAAGACATTCTGCATGTATGGCCGGGTAATCGGTGTCTTCCGGATCTAAAATTGTTCCAATGCCGTCTTTATGGGAAATGTCAATAAATGTGGTATTCTCTCTTGAATAATTTGTATTCTGGTAATCCGGGATTTCAGGGCTTTCATAAGTCTGTCCCTGATTATGAACGAAAGCCTCAAAGTAAAGGATCGGAATGAAGATCCCTGCAATTATCACCAGCAGTCCGATAATAGCAGTACTGCTGATGATCTTCCCTAAAGTACTCTCAGGATTGCCTATCATCAATGCGAACAGTACAATAATCAAAAGAACCAGGATGATCAGGGGAAATGTCCCGTTAATTATCTGATATATCTGCCAGGGAAGAAGAAAGAATACTCCCGAAAACATCATCAGAATTAGAAGTACTATCAGGATCAACGAAGTTCCTGCTATGATGTAATTTTTATTCAGTTCCATAAGGCTGTATAAAATTAATTTTTTTTCTTTGACTTAAATTTCACTGGTATTTTTGTAGAATGAGAGTGGTGGTGGATCTCTCCTTCGCCTGTAAATAAACTTGTACAACTCCTGCCGTTCCTTATTTCAGTTCTAAAAAAACGATTCAGTAATAATATCTCGCTCCGGTTATCAGGTATCCTCCGTCAGCCATCTGAACTATCCCGGAACCGATACTTGAACTTGTCGCAGAAGAATCTTCCAATTCACAGAGACTATCCCATTCTGTTTCACCTTCGGCATTTGTTTTTGTGATATGCAGCTTCTTCCCGCCATCTGTGCCGGATATGGTTTCCGTGAATACCAGGCCGTCTTTCGAGATCAGACTGGGATATTTTAAAATAGTGTCATTGGTCGTACTTAACAGATTCCCGATGTTATCCGCAATTGCCTCAATATATTGGTCACGGGCGGATCCTTTTTCATCGGTTATTGATGAAGCGTAGATGATATGATATTCTCCGACTTCGCTCTCATAAAAACCGAGGAACCCATCACCTACGTTGCCAAATTTATGTTCCCATAGCAGACTGCCTTCATCATCCGCCTTTGCAATCCATGGACGGGAAAGAGGAAATGATTCGGAGTCCGAATATGAGCCGCCGATCAGGAAATCTCCGTCACCTGTCTGAATTACTTTGTGGACCCACGGCATTCCGCCGATTTTGATTTTGATCTCACTTGCTTTTCCGTCATCCAAAGAAATTTTAAGGATGTACACATATCCGGGTTTTTTATCTTCACCCGCCAGAATGATACTGTTCTCGGAGAAAGGGGAGGTAGAATTGGAAGATTCTCCTGAATTCGTTAGATTTCTGTCAAATTCGTCAACACTGTTTTTTGTAATTAAATCCCCGTTTGAACTGAAGGAATAGAACATTCCATCTATTGAAATTGCAATGATGGTATCATTTTCTAAAGTGATTATGTCATAAATTTCTTTGTTAATCGCCGGGAAGACGGTATCTTTTATCATTTTGCCATTATTATCAATAATTAATGCACGAGTTATAAATTGCGAAGTTTTGTTGGGGTATTGGACTATGACAAAGGATCCGTCCCCGGATATTTCCACGGCGGAGGTATGGATATAAGAGGATGTATGATAGATATCAGGACAGGGTATAACAGTCTCCGATATCTTCTCTCCATCAGGAGAGATTTTGATTACGACTGCTTCCGCATCCGTAATATAGGGTTCAGTACATCCGGTAATGACAATCAATCCGAATAAGGCCAAAATACAAAAAATAGTTTTTAGATTCATGTTTGGTTTCAGAAAGTCCGGAAAAAAATTAGGATAGAATTCACTCTTATCAGGCTTTTGCATATCCAGTCATCTCCTTTATTGCTTTGACAGTTTTCAGAATACGGTTTACAGCAATATTTTCAGTTTTTGTATCGGTCAGTGGAATTTCTGCCATCAGTGTCTCCTGTGATCATGTATTTTTTATCCGGTTTCAGAGGCTATTACAGAAATTATTTTTGTTCTTCCATTATCTTTTTCTTGATTTTAAGTGAAAGCCATCTTCTCCAAAATCAAACCAAATTTTCAAAATTTTCTGTATCACGACTGGCCGACAACAATCTGATAATAGGTACCGTTCCAGAAGACATACCTGTTAACTTCTCTTTTTACACAGTATAAATTCCTGAAATCCTGGATTTCGTCATAATCCCATTCAAAGTGACTGAATGTAATATGACCTCCTTCGGGATCATTCACCAGCGACATCAGAACAGGATATTGTTCGAAATCGGACTCACTTAAATTCAGAACGACGGCATCGGAATTTAAATCCGTTCCCTCAAAAGGATAAGCTCCGGCGAAATAAACAGTATCCGGGGTGAATATGTGATGATAGACTGCATATGAACAGATTAATACAACAGTAATTATGCAGACTGCTGCAATGAGTAGGATGATATTTTTCCGGGTTTTCTTTATGTCTCTCATAATTGATTGAAACCGGTTAGTTATTTATGTAAGGCACCGGTGTGTCCTTTTAATCTGCATATATGGTTCCTATCCTGTAGTAATTTTCGGCATATTCAAAGTATTTTCTCTTGGCCGATTCATTATCAAAGATGTATTTATCAACAGTATCCTGTTTTATCTTTTCAGGAAAATCAACACTGCCGATGATTAGCAGGTCTCCATCCTGATATGGTTCATCGGTTTCATAACTATCGGTGTTTTGGAGAACTTCTTCCAAAACCGGATAATTCAAAATAATCTCATCATCAAGATGAATAATTTTGCCTTCCCCGGCCTTCTGTTCTGAAACCTGAATTACCTGCAGAATATCCGGGGGAACTGTTGATGACATCAGATGCGGGAAAGCTAAGATAACAACAATAAGGATAATTATTACTGATGAGGCCAGTAATTTCTGAAATTTATTCATTGTTTCAAATCCTTCCTTGTATCTTTATACTTACTTTATCCGGCTAACGACAAACTACTTACTGCTGGAAAATTTTCTTTTTTTTAAGACAGATTCCCCCGGGAACTCTTCTACGGTTAGATCTGATTAGCGGGAATTTAATAAAACTATGAACTGACATTATCAACAATCTCCTTAATTTTTCGCATGATAATACACAGAACAAAGAGAGTGATGAGAACTTCGAAAAAGATACCGATGTCTGATATCAAACCCGTAATAATCGATGTTTCAGGGCTTACTGCCAGGTCGGCATCTTTGAAGACCGGATCGATGAACCATCCGAATAGCGGAATTATGCTCTGAAAATAATCAGGAGGAAGAGGTTGCCCTTCGATTAATTCCAGACCGATAAAGAATGCAAGGTAGGGCAATGATACGAGCGGGAAAAAGAATGCCTCAACCATCTCATATTTTCTTTCGAATGTATTTTCAAAATAAAAAACGGCAATGGCAGAAGGGCATGCAATCGAGAACGTGAGTAATATCAGACCTAAAATGATTACAAGAGGATCATCAGGTTGTATCTGATTCATATAGGATGCAATTATTATGAACAATATTGTATAGAGGGCAGAAACCAGCATTATTTTTTTAAATTTACCATTCAAATTCTTCAAGAATGCGTATATTGAAAGAGAAAGCAGGATCGGGATTATTATAAAAATAAAAATTATGATCATGGTTTACTTCCATAATAATTCAGAAATTATTGGGAGATTGATTATTAGATATAAAATCACTCCTCTCTCCGGCTCCCTCTCCTGATCTCTTCCAGCCATAAATTAAGCTCCTCATCGAACTCCTTCCTCCTGGCGAAATCTTCAGGAGTATACTGTCTCCTGACCTTCCTGTGCAGTTCCGGTCTCTCATCCGCAGATTCGTGAACGATCTCGGAGACGCTTTCATCTTCATCCGGGGGAACGGCAAGTGCGGGTATAACCCCAAGAAGCGTGTCTGAAAGACCGTCCCATTCTTTGTTCACCGGGAACCCGGCTGCTGCAAGCGGAACGTCCCATGTGGCGTCGACCAGCACCCACCTCTCGCCGATCAGGGCCCGGCAGGCAAGGTGGTAACTCACAGGAAGGGATGCTGCGAGCTCCCTGAGATTGTCGGGATACCGGAACTCCTGCTGGTCCCATAGGAACGGGACACTCACGTATTTTATCGAGATTCCAAGCCTCTCAAAAAGAATCCCAAGGAGGAAATGTTTAGAAGTGCAGTCCCCTCTCCCTTCCTTTAAGAGGTTGAGAGGTCCCCTGAGCGGATCGGTCTGGTCCGGCATTATGGCATATGGCAGATCACGGATCCGGTTGAAAACCGCAATTTGGCTTTCCGGATATAAAAGCCCGTCCGCCCAATCATCAAGAAGTTTGTCGAAAAAATCTGTCTTCAGCAATTTCTATACCCCATCTTCAAACCTGCCGAAGCAGGCCCGGCTGATATATCAAGTTATATCCGGTGATTGATAATTTTTTCTTATATCCTGATTTCGCTTTTCAGTCCGAACATTTTTTTAATACTCGTTTCCAACTGTTAAATGTTGTGGGGGTTTAATGGAACAAAAAAAGGTTATATTGGCTTTAGGTCTTGCAGCCGTATTTATTGTCGTTATCTCTTTATCGGCGGTTATTTTTTCAGGTGGTAGCGGTCAGTCCTTTGTGGAGGAGAATCCGAAAAATGCCGAGCTTATTTGTGATATAATCGGATACACCAATGCAGTCGAGGCAAGGTTCAATACGAGCGAGCCTGTTCCGGAGTATATCACTGAGAAATACGGGACGATCTACATTCCGCCTGATGTCATGACCTGCGACCTGGTGGAAATTCATGATCTGGGATTAAAGCGGGATAATTCCACCACCCTGAGAACAAGGATCTATGATACCGTATACGACCTGAATTATATATTCATTGAAAGCAGTGTGCTGGAAAACGGGCTGGGTGTTGATTCGTATTCTTCCATAATCCATTATATCAACGATTCGGAAAGCGCCGGGGCGGGGCTATTTGAATTCAGCGATGATGCCGGAGGAGGTTCCGGCCTGTACCGTCAGGAGATCTTTTTCCAGTCACAGTCCGGTGAGGGATTCGGCATACATGTAAGTCCGGCCCAGGAGAGGGCATCCGCTATGAATTCTACGAAGCCTTTGTATATCGTATATTCTACAAAGGACATTGATCACGATTACAGGATACCATTACCTGAATTATGAGGTTTAAAATTATGAAAAAGATGAACATATTACTGACCGTTATTCTTATGGTGATCCCGGTTCTCCTCTCCTCCGGGTGCACGGGGCATTCGGACGAGGACTACCAGGAGAGACTGGCAGAATTTGCCGCAAATGTGAATGCAAGTGCTGAATACTACGACCATGCGGTAGAATCAGATCCTGAAAACGCGACTGCATGGTGCGTCAGGGCGATGTATTACAACGGCAATTTCAACCAGCACGATAAAGCCCTCGAAAGCGTGAACCGTTCGCTGGAACTGGAACCTGAATATGCTCTTGCATGGTACGTTAAAGGCATCATCCTCTTAAATTCGGGCGACAAGGAAGGGGCATCGGTATGCTTCGATAATGCAGTAAAATATGATCCATCTTATTCCGGATCGATTCCGGATGTTGAAAAGTTCGGATCGGAGGGGACTGATTTTATTGCGGTCTCCTATAAAGAAGAATGAAAATTTATTTTTATAATTTTTAAAGCCGCAATCCAGAGCAGGGAATAAATCGTCCAAAGGAAGATCGGCTACACTGCGATGGAATTATTCGAAGGAAAAGAATAAACTGAGGAGTTTCATCCTCACTTTATTGCAGTATAGAAATCAACGGTCTCCGCACAGTAAAAGTCCTCTATGGAGAGAACATTCTCATAACAGGTGACATCCGAAAATCCCCTGCCCTCAAGAATCTGTTTAAGATCGCCGGAATTATAATAATGCGTCCAGAACCGGTAGATGCGATAGTCCTCAGGTTCCGAATATATGATCGTCTGGCTTAGGATGACCTTTTCGTCCTCATAATGGAATGATTCCGTAAGGGCAAGATACGGTTCGGCCCTCCAGAATCCACCCGAACCGGCAGCTTCCCAGCTTTTTTCACCGGGGTTCATTACTGTAGGTGTGTTGTCGTTCATCGTATCGAAGACGAACATTCCTCCGGGCTTCAATACCGAATACACCTTCTCAAGGAGGACATCCCTCTCGCCAGGATTAAGGACATCTAAGTCGCAGAAGATCATCATAACGAGATCGAACTTTTCAGAAAGATCAAGTTCGAGATAGTTCTTGTTGATGTATTCTATATCCAGATCCTTTTCCTGTGCCGATTTCTTTGCATAATCTATGGACCTTTTCGAGAGGTCGACGCCGGTTATGTCATGCCCGGCCTTTGCAAACATCTCGCAGTAGAGTCCCGGGCCGCACCCGAGATCGAGGATTTTGGCGTTTTCCTTTCCAAGCCGGTCAAAAATCCATCCGACTGTCTTTTCAATCGCCGGTTTTCTCCGGCTTGCGAGATCCGAATCCTGGCTGAGGTGCGTCTCAAGGAGAATTTTCGAGATGTGTTCGTCATTCCACATCTCACAGTTTCCTTTCTCGTAGAGCGGCGGTCTCTGTGTAATTTGTCCAATTTTTTTCAAATTCATTATTTCACATTTAATATATCGGGATATTCTTCGGGCGGTCCTGTTAATTTGCAATATATGAGTATTATTAGTAATGATCTTTTTCCGGGAAAAAAAATTCCGTAATAATACAGTAATCCGGTTGCTCCCGGCCGGAAAGTCAGGGTTAGTACTTACTGCTGATCGAAAAAGAAATATTTGTTCGTTCTCAATTACATTTTATTGAATGGGGGTTATTGTGAATAAAGGTACACTCATTTTACTATTGATTGTTATTATCCTGACTCCCGGATGCCTGTCGGAAAAGGAATATACCGGCGATGAACTGACCGACATAGCACTGGCCGATCCAGGTGTTGCTGAAATTTTCGATGGTCATGAGTACGCAATCATCGATTACGGCCCAGCCGTACTGAACGAACAGGACGTCTATTACGTGAAAATATCCGTCGATAAGGGAGGAAAACTGCCGATACCTTATCTGGTGTTTATAAGCAAAACCGGGCAGGTGATCCAGATCTCCGAACAGTTTCCTGTAATCGATCCCGCCACTATTGAACACTGATGAATAATTGCACCAATTACGTGTTCCGGGCAGCCCAGGTTAAAAAATAAAAAAGAAGGTAGTTGATGGATAAGGTTATGATTCGGCTCTCTTCGGGGTCAGGACGACAAGGTACTCTCCCGGCCCCGTCTTTTCGGACTCGCAGTCAAGTCCGCTCATAACGGCGTCGAGTTCGATCCACGGGGGAACGTGGTCGCAGATAACCTCGAGCCGCTCGAAATCTCCTGTCCTGACGAAATGCTGGAGTATTTTTTTACTGCTGATTCCGGGGATCTTTCCCTGGACATCTTTGATAGAGATGGTATAGTTCTTTGGAGATATTTCAAGGGGTGCAGGGATCTCGAATACGGTTGACTTTCCGGCTTTCTCTTCGGCTTCCTCCTCTTCGACGACGTCATCGAGAAATTCAGCCGGCCGTCCTTCGATCTCCCAGATTGAGAAACCGGCCTTCTGGAGTTCGAAGAAAACCGCTCCGCTTGCGGCTCTCGCCACAAAGACACGGCAATCCCCTAAGAAATCCATCAGGCCGGAGATCTTAAGCCTGATCTCCTGAAGGGATTCTCCTTTCATCTCGAACCCGGTCTCGCGGATGGGCTGCCACGAGCAGTCATCGCCTCTTTCGTATACTATGATCGTTCCGGGCTCGGAGAGTATTCCAGTGGTCCCTTCGGAACCCAGGATTACTGCAACTTCAGTTCTCTTCCCTTCGCAGGCTTCACATGGACACATGAATTTTACTCAGATCTCCAGGCGGGTTACGACATTCCCACCTTCGATGTGCTCGTCGAGGATCTCCTCCACGTCGTCGGGCGTGACGGATCCGTACCAGACATTGTCCGGGTATACGACAACGATCGGTCCCTTGTCGCATATCCCGAAGCATCCGGTATTGTTGACGAACACTTCTCCGCCGAGGTCTCGTTCATCTATCTCTTCAACGAATCTCATCAGGATATCCACTCCTGCCTGGGAATGGCAGTATCCCTTCTGCTGGCCGTTAGGCTTTGAACTTGAACATACGAATATGTGGTATTTTGGTTTCTGCATGTCTTTTGCCTCTGTTTATTCTGCTGTAAATCCAGTCTCCGTTACCGTGGCTATCTTCGAGAGAAGCTCCTGCTTTCTGAGTTCGCGGTATGAAGAGTGCTTCTTTTCGAGTATGGTGTTTGTGAACCGGTCGAGGAATGATAACGTTCCTCCGTATCCTGCAGATAGTATCCTCTGGCCTCCGACACGGTCATGGATCGGGAAACCGGCCCTGACGATCCTGATGTCGTGCTTCTCCTCGAGCAGTCTTCCTCCCGAATGGCCGATGGCAATATTCGAACCGGCCTCAAGTGCGGCCGCCTCGATCATGGAGAAGTCCGCACCTTCGAGAATAACCGGGTACTCGTCGCAGTCCGATTCTTCAAGGAGCTTTTCGAGTGCAGGTATAAGCCGCGAATGGGCCGATCCAGTCGCGATTACCGAAGGGATCGATCCATTCTCAAGGCATAATGAGGTATAGGCATAGACAAGCTCCGGCTCCCCGTAGATTACCGGCCTTGCCGATGCATTATACTTATGCGAATCGGCCATTGCATCAATAAGCCAGCCACGTTCATAACCGAGGCTCTTCGGCATGGGCTTTCCGGTGATTCTCTTCAGGGTGTCCATGAGCATGTCCGTATTACCTATGCCTATCGGCAGGGGAAGGTTGATCAGTGGGACACCGAAGTTCTCCTCAAGGTAATGCCCGGGTGAGATATTCTTCTCACAGGTGAGTCCGAACTGGATCGTAACCGGGGCACCGCTCATCTCCGAAATAGCCGACGTTGGTGTTCCACCGTCCGGGATCTTCATGTACTTTCCGGCGAACGGGCGGTCAAGAGTCATGGAATAGTCGGGCAGGAGCGTGTATTCGACGCCCCATGTATCGAGGATCATCCTGATCGCCTTTATATCGGCAGTGCTGATATGCGGGATTATCACGTTGATCCTCTTGTGGTAGGCGATGTCCTTTCTTGTGTAGTGTACGATTATGTCCCTGGTCGCGGTCCAGAATCCTTCGGTGTGGCTCTTGTCGTAGCTCGGTGTCGAGACAGGGATTATGTCGGTGTCGATCTCTCCCTTCTCTGCCTTGTAAGTGGAGATTATCCTGTTCAGATCCTCTCCCATCGTCTCGGTCAGGCAGGTTGTGAGGACGCCTATGACCTTCGGCTTATAGACTCTCCTCACATTGTCGAGCGCCTTCATGAGATTCTGTTCACCACCGTAGATGGTCTGCTTCTCGTTCAGGGAGGATGATGCCACGTCGATCGGCTCGTGGTAATGCTCCACGTTGGTCAGTCTCATGTATGTGCTGCATCCCTGCGAACCATGAACCAGGGCCATAGATCCTTCGACGCCCTTGAAGGCGACAACTCCTCCGAGCGGCATGCACATGTGGCACTGGTTCTCGTTGACAAGTTTGGCCGTATCCGTGTGATTGGTTCTGGTGTGATCGGAATTTGGCATTATTACATTCCTCCCTTCTCTTCTCTCATGTACTTCCATACCGGGGAGCATGTGGTGGCATAGACCTCGCGGATGAACTTTATAGCCCCTTCAAATCCAATGAGGCCGTCCTTCCTGTCATGGTTGTGGTCGATGAAGCCGACGCCCAGCTTGTATGCAAGGAAACGCTCCTTCACACCGCCTGCCATGACGTCGACCTTCTTCTCGACCAGGAACTTCTCTATCTCCGCCGGATTTGCATCATCGATAATGACCGTTCCTTCACTGAGCAGTCTGCCCATTCTCTCGTACTCTTCCTGCTTTCCTGTCTGGGTGCCCGTAAGGACGATCTCCATCCCGAGATCCTGCAGCTGGCGGATGATTGCAAACGCCTTGAAAGCACCGCCCACGTAGATCGCGGCACGTTTTCCTTCGAGCTTCTTCCTGTACTTCGCGTTGACTTCACGGACAGCCCCGATCTCCCTTTCGATAAGGGCCTCGCAATGTGCGGTGATCTCCGGGTCGTCATAGAACTCAGCGATCTTTCTAAGGCTCTCGGCCGTGTTGTCCGCACCGAAGAAGTTCACATCGATGTACGGTATGCCGAAGTCTTCCTGCATCTTGTTCGCCAGCCAGTGCATTGAACCAGTACACTGCACGAGGTTCAGGCACGAACCGGGAGACTTCTTCAGGGCTTCGACGGTCGAATCGCCTGTCATTGCGACATTGATCTCGATCCCCATCTCACGGAGATATCTCTCGACGACCCACTTCTCTCCCCCGAGGTTGTATTCGCCGAGGAAGTTCAGCTTCCTTGTCTTCTCGATGACATCTCCTTCCTTTGGAGTTATGAGCTTGTAGAGTGCCTCTCCTGCAGCCCGGTAACCAACAACCTTGTTGCCCGATACGAAACCGCTCGACTCGACCGGGATTACGTCTATCCCGTATGTCTGCGAGGCATTCTTACAGACGGCGATGATGTCGTCCCCGATCATCCCGACAACGCAGGTAGAGTAGACGAATATCGCGGGAGGGTTGTACTTCTCCACCAGCTCGTCTATGCAGGCGGCCAGCTTCTTCTCCCCTCCGAAGATTACATCCTTCTCCTTCATGTCGGTGGAGAAGCTCTTCCTGTAGTTTTCAGAACCGCTCGAAAGACTGCCCCGTATATCGTATGTATACGAGGCGCAGCCGATCGGCCCGTGAACCAGATGGATCGCATCGGTCACCGGATTCAAAACGACCCTTGCACCACAGAATACACATGCCCGCTGGCTTACCGCGCCTGCCAGGCTGTCTGATGTGCAGCATATGCTGCTCTTGTTTTTACCTGTGGTGACGATCGAATTCCGGCGCTCTGTGATCAGGTTATCCGTATCCGCTGTCAGCGAACATGTGTTATCCATTGTCATTCCTCCTTTTCCGTTACAATACGAGTTCGTAGTCTTCGTCGGCACAGTCGCGGTCACGGCGGTCGAGAAGTGCATTGCTTATCATCTCGATCAGGCGAAGGCATCCCCTGTAGCCGGTAACCGGCATCAGGGGGTGTACTGCACGGTCGAAGATCGGGAACCCGAACCTTACGAACGGGACGTCCTCGGCTCTTGCGATATATTTCCCGTGTGTGTTTCCTATCAGCAGGTCGACGGGCTCTTCCTTGATCCACTCGTGAAGGTCGAAGAGATCTCCTTCGGCCTTGACCTTGCTTCCTTCGATTCCGGCCTCTTCGAGCATTGCGCTGATAGTCTCCTCGAACTTCCTGCCGTTTGTTCCCGTAAGAACATACTTCGGGATCATTCCCATAGTGATCAGGAACTCGGTCATCGCGATTACAGTGTCCGGGTCACCGAATATAGCGACCTTCTTCCCCTGGTAATGGAAGTGTGTGTCGATGAGCGTGTCGATGACCTGACCCCTCTCGATCTCGAGGGACTGTGGGACTTCTACTCCGAAGCCGTCCTTTACCGCCATGATGAGAGCGTCTGTCGCCTTGATCCCGATTGGGATCTTCAGCGGGACACCGGGGACCTTGCACTTCTCCTGGAGGATCGCAGCTGCCTCTGCAGACGACCATGCACCGAGTGCGAGCGTCAGCTTAGAGTTGCCCGAGTCCTTGATGTCCTCGATCTTCGCCCCGCCCATCGGGTACATTTCATACTTCTTCAGCAGGGGCGAGTCCATAACATTGGTGGTGTCCGGATACATTATCGACTGAACTCCCATCTCGGTCACGATCCGCTTTACCTCTCTCATGTCCGCAGGGTTTACGAAGCCGGGGAATATGTTCGCCTGCTCCTTCTTCGGGTTTCCGTCCGACTCTGCAAGGTAGTTTACGATTCCCTTGCACATGTTCGAAAACCCTGTTATGTGCGAGCCGTAGTAGCTCGGGGTATTGCAGTGGATGACATACTTGCCCTCCGGGATCTCGGTCTGCTTGATGATCGTCGGGATATCGTCCCCGATTGTCTCACTGAGGCATGTCGTGTGGACTGCAATGATGTCCGGGTTGTAGATCTCGAATATGTTCTTTATCGATGTCTTCAGGTTTGCAGCGCCTCCGAATACTGAAGCTCCTTCCGTAAAGGAGCTTGATGATGCCATTGCAGGGTCACGGAAGTGGCGGGTGAGCGCCATCCTGTGATATGCACAGCATCCCTGTGACCCGTGGCTGTGCGGGAGACAACCGTGAATTCCGAGGGCGGCATACATCGCACCGAGCGGCTGGCATGTTTTTGCCGGGTTGATCTTTCCTGTAGTATGTGTTGTGACAGGTTCCTTTGGTACGCAGTCGAGCATCTTTACTCATCTCCTCCGGTTTCGTCCTTTTCCCAGGGCGGGGTGATCATCTTCCATGCAGGGGTCGACAGTGCGTTTGCAACATCCTGTGCGAAGATTATCGCACCCCTGAATCCGGCGTACGGGCCGCTGTAGTCGTACGAGTGCATCTGCTTTGACGGGACTCCCATCTTGTGCGAAATGTACTTGTCCCTGACTCCCGAGAATAACAGGTCGGGATGGAAGATCTCTATGAGCTCCTCGGTCTCGTAGTGGTTCGGGTCGTCGATCATTACGCTGCCGTCGATCATATCGGGATACATTCCGTCATAATTGCCGAGTTTTCCCATCTCAACCATCTTGTCGTATTTCTCCTTCGACATCTTCAGGTGGAGGTGGGGCTCCTCGTACATCTCGGGGTCCGGCTCGAGGTGGAGCTCGGGGATGTTCTTCGAGTCGGCGTCGCTCTTGATCGTCGGGATTACCTCACGGCCTTCATAGTCGTCACGGTGGGCAAACTCGTAACCTGCAACCACAACCTCCATCCCCAGGTCCCTGAGGAGGTATTGGTAGTGGTGGCTTCGTGAACCGCCGACGAATGCGAATGCTGTCTTGCCTTCACATATCTTGCGGTACCTTTCAAGTTCCGGTGAGATTGCGGCAAGTTCGCGCTCGATTACTATCTCAGTTCTTGAAATCAGGTCTTCGTCCCCGAAGCACTGCGCCATGTCGCGAAGGCTTTCGATCGTCGCCTCCACTCCTATGAAGTTCACCTTCAGCCAGGGAGTTCCGTACTTCGTCTCCATCATCTCGGCGATGTAGTTGATCGAACGGTGGCACTGGACCAGGTTGAGGTGTGCCTTGTGCAGGTTTTTGATGTTCACGTAGGCCGAATCGCCGGTAAGTATCGAGTTGACATTATATCCGATATCTTTGAGGATGCGCTCGATCTCCCATCCGTCCCCGCCGATGTTGTACTCGCCGAGGATGTTGATGATGTAATCGCCTTCCAGCTCGTCGGTTCCTGTTCCGATGATCCGCTCCATTATCTGGTTGTTGGCGATGTGGTGGCCCGCCGACTGGCTGACTCCCTTGTATCCTTCGCAGTTGTAATGGAGAACCTGAATCCCGTGCTTTGCTTCTGCGGCCTTCGATACTGCACTCAGGTCGTCTCCGATAAGTCCTATCGGACAAGTGGAGCAGATGTTAATCGCTCTGGGGTGGAAGATCTCGACGACCTCGTCGATCATCTTCGTGAGCTTTTTTTCGCCGCCGAAGACGATGTCGCTCTCCTGCATGTCGGTCGAAAAGCACATCGTTCCGAAGAGGTGTTCGGGGGGTGTCTTCTCATCGGCTCTTGCCTTGTTCCTCCTTGTTCCCCAGCTGTAGTAGCCGCATCCGATGGGGCCGTGAGTGATCGTGATCATATCCTTTATCGGACCTACGACCACACCCTTGCAGCCTGCATAACAGCATCCCCTCTGGGATATTATGCCTGGGACCGTTCTCGTATTCGCCTCGATCTGCGGGCAGGAGGCGGCCTCACCGGTCTTTGCGACGATATGCTTCTTCCTGTTCTTTTTCACCTTGTCAGGGTAAGGAGTCATTATCTCGTCTGTGTTCAGTTCAGTAAGTGTCATTTTTCTCGCTCCTGTCAGCCTTACCAGATCGCAGCGTCGCCCGATTCTCCCGTGCGAACACGGATTGAGTCGGTTACCGGGGTAACGAATATCTTTCCGTCGCCTGCACCGCGTTCTGTGCGATTGGCCTTCATTATTGCTTCAACTATTCTTGGGACATCCTCGTCATACGCGAGGATCGTGAAGAGACGTCTGGGAAACATCCTCGTGTCGTCGAGGAATGTAACGATCTGCTCTTCGGATTCATGCTCTTCGATGACGTCGTCCGGCGCCATGCCCTTCAGAATGTCCTTGCATGGCGTGATGATATTCTCGTCATGGACGAGTTTTCCCCGGCCCATGACCCTCATCGCGGTAAAACCGGCGACACCTGCTTCGATTAAGGCACGCTTCGTGGCGCCGGTCTTCTTCATTCGCACGATTGCCAAAATTTCCTTCATTTCAGCACCTCCTGCTCAAAGACCCTTTGTTCCTTTGGAGATCGTGTATGCCTCCTCTACCGGGCTTATGAATATCTTTCCGTCACCGAAGTTTCCGCTGGTGCCGGTTTTTGCGGTCTTTATTATTATATCCGTAATTTTGTCCTTGTCCTTGTCTTCGATGGCAACAAGGATTAAGGTCTTCGGGATTTCGTCGTAGAAGACGTCTCCCATCCTGATACCCTTTTGTTTTCCGCGGCCTACTACGTCGACGACTGTTGCGGCATGAAATCCGCCTGCCGAGAGGTTTTCGAGAACCTCATCCTTCTTTTCGGGCCTGACTATCGCTCTTACGAACTGCATCTTTGTCACTCTCCTGATATTTGGTTCTGTTCAGAGTCCGAGGAAACCGTGCTCCATCATTAGTTCTTCGAGGCGATCCTGGCTCATAGGCTTTGGGATGACGAACATCTTGTTGCCGTCGATTGCAGCTGCAAGGCTGCGGTACTCGTTTGCCTGGTTGGATTCGGGATCGAAATCGACGACTGTCTTCTTGTTGATCTCCGCCCTCTGGACGAGGTTGTCACGGGGAACGAAGTAGATGAGCTGCGAGCCGAGTTCTGTTGCAAATGCCTGGAGAAGTTCGAGTTCGTGGTCGACCTTACGGCTGTTGCATATGATTCCGCCGAGCCTGACGCCGCCTGTTTCGGCATACTTCTGGATACCCTTGGAGATGTTGTTTGCAGCGTAGAGCGCCATCAGTTCTCCTGAGGCGACGATATAGATCTCCTGAGCCTTTCCTTCACGGATAGGCATTGCGAATCCTCCGCATACGACATCACCAAGGACATCGTAGAAGACGTAGTCGAGATCGTCGGTATATGCACCGAGTGATTCGAGGAGGTTGATCGATGTGATGATACCCCTTCCTGCACAGCCTACACCAGGTTCAGGACCTCCGGATTCAACGCACATAGTCTCTCCGAAACCGGGCTTGAGGACATCCTCAAGGTCTATGTCGTCTCCTTCATCCCTTAGTGTGTCAAGCACCGTCTTCTGGCATAGTCCGTGGAGCAAAAGCCTCGTTGAATCGGCCTTCGGGTCGCACCCGACTACCATGACCTTCTTTCCTGAAGCTGCAAGTGCCGCTACTGTGTTCTGTGTGGTAGTCGACTTTCCGATACCACCCTTTCCGTAAATTGCTATCTGTCGCATGTGTTTACACCCATTGTTTCTTTTGACAAATAGTAAGTTAACATATTAAATATTTATAGCTTATGGAATATATATTCCAACAAGCAATATTTATAGTTTTGTTTTTAGTAAACTGAATTTATTGAATTTAAGTACTTTGCTGATGATAAATAATTACAAATCCTATACCGGATTTATCAATAAAAACGATCGTTTTTTGCGGGATTCGATCTGCCCTGAAAAGGGCCTGATGGAAGATCGGGTCATGCATAACGATGGATGCCGGTTTTATGATTTTTCGGTGTTCCGGCACCTGCCGCAGGTGCCCGCATCATTTCAAAAAGATCAAATATTCTCCCTGCGACAGAATGATTATGGATGATCTAAAGGTGAATTGTTTATTTTTTTTGAGAAAAAACCTGCAATAAAGTACGGCATCATAATTTCGATTATATCCTGTGTGTTCGGACTTGTCCTGTACTTTATGGCCACAGGTATTGTGAGGTACGGAAATTACAATAATCTCGGGTGGGAGGTTGCAATACAGTTTTATTTCATGGCTTTTGTTTTTACCATGATTGCTGCATACCTTGCATCACGGGATTTTGAATTAATCAGTAAACGATCGAAGAAACAAAAGACCGGTTCAGGTCTGCTTGCAGCACTTGTTGCCGCCTTTATTCCCGGAATCTTTTATTATATCCTTGATCTAACCATACTTCACAATTCTTTCATATTGTATTTTTTCGGGTTCCAGTTCTTTTTCGTTCCCGTTCCCGCGGAATAATCGGAGGATTAATCGGGTATTTTGTCGATGGTAACCGTTGGATTGGCGGGAAAGATGGTATCAGTCGTTTTATCCTGTTTTCATCTGCGATTATCCTGGTGGAGATGATTCTTTTTCTGGTTATCCTGCACCTGGTAACCGGTATGGGACTGGTTCCTCATGACGGCGGTTACCTGCCTTATGATCTTTCATATTAATATTTTTGAAACGGCTGTCAACCTGAAGGTCCCGGTAAACCAAAATCCATAAAATCCCTCCGGTAAATATGATTGGCTATGAAGGAAGCGGATCATTCTTCTGATGAATACAAAGGCACCGGATATGAAGTCTTCATCCTGCTGCTGTCTGCTCTTTCCGTATTCAATATAATATTCTATCTCCTCCCCGATTTGGTTCCTGCGGCGACAGAGATCGTTGGCATAATCGATCTCTTCATCAGTTTAGTGTTCATGGCTGATTTTCTCTTCCGTTTTTTTACATATGATTCCAAGTACCATTATTTCTTTAAAAACTGGGGATGGGCCGATCTCCTCTCTGCAGTTCCTTTTCCAATAGCCAAGATCTTCCGTCTTTTCAGGATAATACGGATTGTCTATGTGATGAGAAAGAACGGCGTCGATAAGATCCGGAAAGAGGTATCAAAGAACAGGGCCGAGGTTGCCTTATTCTTCATCCTGATATTCATCATAATAATTATCGAACTATCGTCGGTCCTTGTGGTCCAGTTCGAAAGTGTGTCCCCGAAAGCAAATATTCTTACCGGGGGAGATGCCATCTGGTGGGCGTGCGTAACAGTTACAACTGTCGGGTACGGAGATTTTTATCCGGTTACGGTCAAAGGAAGAATTGTGGGTATTGTGCTTATGATCTCGGGAGTCAGCGTATTCGGAACACTGGCAGGTTTTCTGTCGACCAAACTTGTATCCCGGAAAGAGGATACCGGGCCTGATCCGGAGATTACCGCAAAGATTGGGGAGATTCATTCGCTCTTAAAGGAATGCAGGGGTTTTCAGGACGATCTCTCGTCCAGGATTGGAGAACTTGAAAATAATATCCCTGGTAAAGAAAAGAAATAAAATCACATCTCTCCTTTGGCTTTGAGATGGAGCCTGAAGACCGTGCCGATCTGGTTTTGAAAGAGGTCATAGATGACAAATGATTTGGTCACAGCAGGCCTGAACGCTCCGTTTGACATTTTTATAGCTATCTTTGATTTTTCCCCGAAGAAGTTGCATTCCCTGACAATGCTGTTGAACGTATCCCTGTAGGGTTCCCTTGTTGCCGCATTATAAAAGAGCAGATACTTGTTGATAGATTCTCTTGCAGCCCCGGAAATATTGGTGTTTATCATGTGTTCTGCATATGGGTTCAAAAATATAATTCCCCCTTTTTCATCGAGGATGAAGTAGGCGTCCATCTCTGAGAGAGATTTGTATAGAATGACCGCAGGGAGATCATACTGGTTCTTCTTCTCTTTTTTCTTCATCTCACCCTTTGCAAGAGCGATCTCGATATTCGAGTAGATGTCGTTTGCAGTAAAAGGTTTTGTAATAAAGCTGCTCGGCCCTGCCGTGGCCGCTATCCTGAACAGTTCTTCGTTTTTTTCTCCGGAAATAAATATCACCGGGATTCCGAAGAGTGATGTTATGTACCTGGTGGCAGTAATCCCGTCTATCCTTCCCTCCAGCCGGATATCCATAAGTATGATGTCGGGCAGGTGTTTAATCGCCTTATCGAGTGCTTCCTCGCCTGTGGTGACTTTATCGATGATTGTATAATTTCTTTTGCCGAGAACGTCCTCTATAAGCGAGGCGACGAGATCGTCATCTTCGACAATTAAGATTTTTTTTGCATTGCCTTTTATCGTATCTGCCATATGATTAACTCCGTTAATCTGGTGCCGGTTCAGGATATTTCTGGAAAAAATAGCTGAAATGCAATATTTCCTCTACAGGAGCCGGGTTTATCTGTAATTATTATATCTGCTATTAAGATGAAAATAATTCTCATCTATTTTCATGTATCGGATTCTTCCTAACCGGGTGCAATAGGCCTGATCGGGTTGATAATTGAAAAACGATATATATTTTTCTGCCCGATATACCGGAATAATGAAAAAACGGATGATTGCGGCATTGATTATCCTTATAGCATTCTTCCTTGTAGTTTTATTTTACATCCAGGCAGATTCGGACTATATTTCTGCTCATAATAAATCCAAATTAGTTTCGGGAACAGAATCAGCACCTTCCGGCCAGAATATTTCAACTGAATCTGCCGGCCAGGCTGAGAGTCCTGATAATTATACCGGCTCCTATTCGTCGGAAGGTCCGGACGAACTTTTCAGCGAGATTGCATCCGTGGCTCACGGCTACGGTGAATATGTACTCTACGATGAAGACGGAATGCAGATCCTCTCCGAAGGAGACGAAAGAAGTGATATATCATTATCTGTCGGAAGGACGAAGACCATGAACCGTATGTATCTCAAAGACCTTTATTCGGGCCATGAATATGAGATATCGCCTCCTGCCGGATTCAAATTTCTGCTTGTGAGTGTAACTGCCGCCCCGGTCGCTGCCCATCTTGAAAGACATACTACTCCTGCAACCAGAGATTTCATCGTAGTGGACCCGTCGGAAAATATCACTCCGAATCTGAATTTTGCTGAGGGTCTCGGTGCGGTAATAGAAAATGATGTGTCTCATGATACTATGATCAACGGCCGCTTCGTAATCCGGGGTGTGGGTGAGATATATGTGGGGAAGGAGGTATTTTCGTCCCTTAACGCTGTAGAAGGGTCCGGTGCCCTTACAGGATGGATAATCTATGATGTGGCTGAAAATTATTCAGTTTCTCCGGATACATATCTCGAACTTGAACTTGGCGGTGAGAAGGTCTACTGGAGACTGCACGATATTCAGGTTGATTTTCAGGTAATGAAGAACTATGATACGGGCAGGATTACGGTATCATACAATGGGGGTCCGGAGAGCTATTTCATTCGTGCGATAGAAGCCAAACTGGTAAAAGCGGACGGTTCTGTTGAAGATAAATCCGTAGAATCGGCTGAAGATGAGGAATATCTTCCAAAAACAGAATTCTTCCTTTCCGGGTCTCCCGGGGAACAGGACCAGTTGTCAGTGAAGGTGGTTAGTTCTTACGGGGAGGAATATACAAAGTACCTAAACAAGATCTGATTTTACATGAAAATCACGTTGTGATTTACATGAAACAGTCCATGAAAACTTTGTTTCATAAACGTTTTTTCGGATTCAAATCTTAAGATACGTGATATTGTCGAAGATCATGAAAACCTGCCCTCTTCCTCCCCGTGCGATTCCTGCGTACATCTTCTCACCGCCACTCTCCGGGGTGAATATGTAGTGATCTTCGATATTTACCCATGTTCCACCAGACAGCCCGTTTCCGTTCATATCGGACATGTAATATGTTCCGTCGGATTTGATCGTCATAATCTCCTGCAGGGGCAGACTTTTGTTCTCCCATGTGCCAACGGCCTCATCCGTAAATGCAACACAGCCGCAGGAGATGACCATGATCAGTCCGGCAGCGACCAGCCATTTCATGATGATTCCTTCTCTTTTTCGACAGTATAAATATTAATTGATCATCGCGGTTCAGCATCAGCATAAAATTATTTCGGGGGAAAAGATTGATCCGGGCCGTTGAGTTTTATTTCAGGTTCCTTTTTGATAATTGCAGTTCAATAAATCTCTGAACGATATGGCTGACGGAAAAATGAGGAGAGATTTTTCTGGGCTTTGAATGCCTTCAGTGCGGCGAATGCTGCAGCTACCTCGGAACGGTTCTTACCATTGAGGAGGAGATCGGCGAGACCGAATTCGTCATATGCAACCAGTATACGGGCGAGAGAAAGAGGGTCAGCATAGATCAGGATAAGCTGCACCTCTACCCTGACAGAAGCATATTCGAAGAGCTTCCCGAGGCCTGCCCCTTTCTCAGGCCCGATCCTGCCAACAACCGAGTCTGCTGCATCATCCACGAAACAAGGACGGATATGTGCAGGAGTTATGGCTGCTGGCGCATCCTTATTTTTGAAGCCGGCGGAAAGCCCGTCGGGAGGATAACAGGGCCGCGGATTCTAAGGACAAATGACGATACGCTCAAAGAGATCTGGGCGAAAAGGATCGCACTGCTTGACCCCTCCGACCAGAAATTATGGGACTCCGAAATGGAACGGATACTTCTTGAAGAGGGTTATTCAACCCGTAAATAAAGAAAAATTCAATTTTTAAATTCAGATGTTGTGCCTTCCCATATAATAGACGCCTATGCAGATCAGGCAGATCGAGATTGCCATCGCAAGGGCGTCGAGTGACGACGCCATATCCAGGTCGAGGACTCTCTGGAAGAAAGTTACGATAAGCACCATTATAATGACTTTCAGGATCTTGTTTTTAAGATCATCAAGGTTCCTTACTTCAAGAATATTTGTGAAACTTCCGCAGCTCCTTGCAATGTCAATTTGGGAGATAAAAAGCTCATATATTCCAAAACTGAATATCAGGAGGACGAGGCCGATCAGGTAGAAGTCGATTGCGCCTATAAGTCCGATGAGTATCGTTTCATGTGATAAGTGGGATTCAACTTCAAAAAATGCCTCACTAAGAACGCTGAAAATTTCAAACGATCCTACGACAAAGAGGATAATCGCACTTATTGCACCGAATATTACCCCGAGGAGCACAATGAACCTCAGGCTCCAGAGAACCCTTTCAAATGAATTTTCTAATTTCTTTCCGAGACCGGGGCTGTTGTCGCTCATTATTTATGCGGCTCCTTTACTTCTAATATCTTTCACCTTGAGGGATATAATACATTGAGGGATTTTCGAAAGATTTTAAATCTGAATTTATATGTTTCAGGGCTTCCTCATAATATTATATGTATACCCTAACTCGTCAGAATATTTTAAAGATCGGATTTCCCGTAATTTTACCGGGTCTCCGTAATTATTGAAATTTGGTTGGTGTTTCACATTTTGTGTATTATAAACTTAGAAATTCTGCTGTCGTTTTTGATGTATAGTGAAACCGTATATGAGGCAGTCCTTACATATATGATATGAATTGCCTGTCCGGGTTAAAGATCAGGGGACAGGAGTCAGGCATATGAACGGGAAGGATATAGCTGGGATCTTTGCAAGAGTGAGGGCGAACCGGCCTCTTGTGCATCATATTACGAATATCGTGACAATCAACGACTGCGCAAATATCACCATATCTGCCGGTGCTGCACCGGTGATGACCTGTGATAAGGCCGAAGCCGCCGAGATGGTCTCTGCTGCGAATGCTCTCGTCCTGAATATCGGTACACTGACCTCTTTTCAGGTGGAATCGATGCTTGAGGCAGGGAAAAGGGCCAATGAACTCGGAACTCCTGTAATCCTCGATCCGGTTGGTGCAGGAGCCACAAAACTAAGGACACAGACAGTTATGGAGCTCCTTGACAGGATCGATATCGCGATAATAAAAGGCAATGCCGGGGAGATCGGCACGATAGCAGGAATAGAGGGTGGTATCCGAGGTGTCGACTCATGCGGTGTTCTGAGTGATCCCGAAGAAACCGTACGTACATGTGCCGAGAGCCTGAATACAACAGTTGCAATGAGCGGCCCTGTCGATATAACCTCCGACGGGAAAAAAGTGATGCTTGTAGAAAACGGTGTTTCCATGATGGGCAATCTCTCGGGAACCGGGTGCATGGGGGCCTCCCTCGCTGGGGCGTTTGCTGCCGTGGAAAAAGACTATGTCATCTCTTCGGCGGCAGCATTCGCCACCTTCGGAAGAGCCGGCGAGCTTGCAGCCGGGAAATCAAAAGGCCCATATTCATTCCGGACTGCCCTTATTGATGAGCTTTTCAGTCTGACTGAAGCTGATCTCGCGGAGCATGCAAAGGTGAGGACAAAGGATGCCGTATGATCTTTATGTCGTAACAGACAGGGAGATAGGGCGGGGGAGAACCCACCGGGAGATCGCCCTGGAGGCTACTGCCGGAGGGGCGGATGTCATCCAGTTCCGCGACAAAACCCTCCCTTTTCGCGAATTTATTGAAACGGCAAAGGAAATAAGGGATATTACAGCCACTTCGGGGGCAATGTTCATAGTAAACGACAGGATCGATGCCGCCCTTGCGGTGGGAGCTGATGGCGTTCATCTCGGGCAGAACGATATGCCTGCCGATTGGGCAAGGAGAATATCCCCCACTGGTTTTATTATTGGAATCTCAGTCGGAAACGTCGCCGAGGCGATCGAAGCAGAGTCAGCCGGAGCCGACTATGTCGCATTGAGCCCTGTCTTTTCAACAGGCTCCAAGGCTGATGCAGGGCCGGGCCACGGGCTGGAGATGCTTTCTCAAATCCGGTCGAATGTGGAGATCCCCGTGATTGGTATAGGGGGGATAGGATTGCACAACGTGAAGGATGTTATATCGGCAGGCGCGGATGGTATCGCGGTAATCTCCGCCGTTGCCGGTGCAGACGATATCAGACTGGCAGCGGAAGGGATGAAGAAGATGATCGCCCTTGAGAAAAAAAAGTCCGGTCTTCGCTGATCCGGTTTTCATACTTCAGAAAGCCTGTAATACTCTCTTAAAAAGAGCAGGATTTAAGTAATAGGCATCTATTATTTATTGTGACTCCTTTCGACCTGATCCTCTGGCTGATCTATTTTTTTATCGTCTCGTCGATGTTTCAGATCGGCCTGAATCTCGGGGTAAAAGAGATACTCGATCCGTTCAGGAAACCCGGTGTGCTCGTTAATTCTCTGTTGCTGAACCTTATCGCGATACCTCTCGCAGGTGTGGGGCTTGCGATTCTCCTCGGTCTTGACGGAGTCGCCCTCTTCGGGTTTTTGATAATGGCCTGTTCACCCGGGGCTTCATACGGGCCGAAGATAATCGAGTTTGCAGGAGGGGATGTCGGGCATTCGATAGGCGTCATGTTCCTCCTGTGTATGATCGCGATAATTTCCGCCCCGCTTACGGTCCTTCTGCTGGTACCCGGTACCGGCAGTATCGATATCTGGCCGGTAATCCAGACGCTTGCGGTAATACAGGTGATCCCTCTCTTCTTCGGTATGTTTTTGAAGGCGAAGAGGCCGCACATGGCGGAGAGGGCATCCGGCCCCGTCTTCTGGATCTCCAACATCTCCGCGCTTGTTGTCGTGATTCTTGCATTCGGGCTGAAGTTCTTCTCGGAATCTGAATCCTCCCTCGCTGGGATTATCGGCATACGCGGGATCCTTGCGATCGTCCTGCTCGTGTTCATATCCCTTGCAGCGGGCTATTATCTCGGGGGATCGGCGGAGGGGACGAGGAAATCGATGGCGGTCAGCACCTCCATCCGCAATGCCGGTGTAGCATTTCTTATAGGTGTGGGGAGTTTCGAGGGTCAGGGTGTTCTCTCTGTAATCATCCTTTATATCTTCTTCCAGACCCTGATTACCGGGCTGCTTGCCGGGTGGTGGGGGTGGAAGAATTTCAAAGAGAACGGTATGGCTGAAACGGGAAGCAGTTCGTGAAATTCCATTTAATTTTTCCAAATATCTTTATACATCGCCGTGAATAATGGATTCATGAAGAAAGAGTACGGGATGTACCTTGCATATATTTTTCAGGCATTAATCGCCCTGAACGTGATTCATGCTTTCCTGATCGGGGAGTATGAACTGATGTTTACCGGCCTTCTTATGTTTATCCTGACACTGGTTCCTTACATAGTCGCACAGAAGATGAACGTGAACTTCCCCTGGTTCGTATATCTCCTGATCGCAATGGCTCTGTGGTTTCATACGGCGGGTTACATACAGGGCTACTACACCACCTTCTACCCGTACTATGACAAGATCGCCCATCTCGTATCCGGGACGACCGTCGCTCTTCTCGGGTTCCTAGGCGTCATCTTCCTCGACAAGTACTGGAATATGAACCTGAATACTCCGTTCATCATCGGGTTTACCATAATATTCGGCATGGCCCTTGCGGGTTTCTGGGAGATCTATGAATTTCTTATAGACACGTTCCTGGGAGGATCAATGGCCGGACCCATGCAGCACGGCAATACGGACACGATGCTCGATATGATCTTCGTTCTGACCGGATCGATCATAGTATCGATATTCGGGGCATTTTATTTCAAACATCACAGGAAAGAGGATATCACGGGATCGATCGAGGGCACAAATAATATTTGATTTCACCAGGGGGGCATCAATATTAAAAGAGAAAATATGGTGAATCCCGGCAAAAAACACCCCGGATTATTAAAAGATCGCGTTTTTGTCACCGTATTGGTTATTTTAATATTAACTCCGGGCTTTGTGGCCTGTGCCTGGTATTACTGCAATCTCCAAGAAATATCTGACGCAGGTGACTTTTCAGAACAACGATACTCTTCCGGTTACAGGTATTATAGCCCCCAGGAATTTTTGGGAGGGTCCGGGTACTTCGATCTAGTTTATTATATCGACAACGAGTCGTGGGTATTACCGGATAACATTAACGATGCCATTCATTTCAATGTCAGCGATCCGGAAACCGGCACCTTTGTCGAGGGCGATTACACACCTGATTTCTCCATCGTCAACGATACCCTTTATCTCGATATTTTAGTCGTCAACTGGAACGATTACGCACAGGAGGGATCATGCTACCAGATCTCCGATTTTTCATCAGCCTATCTTTACTATAATGATACAGGCTATGACTGGGAGAGTTATCACCGTGCTCTTGAGGTATTGTCTGTAAGTGAATATAACAAATCGATCGGAACCGGGGAATATGATGAAATCCGGATCGGGTTGCCGGTTTTCGGGTATTTTGTCACTCCCGTGAAAACCGCAGATTATCTGGATTATATCGACTGGCAGTATATCTTATTTGAAAGAAACCGGAGTGGCTCTATTTGTCCGGTGAAAATCCCGGTTCAGACCTCGATAGCGTGTAATATCGAATTTGTCCGCTGAGAGTAAAAGATGGCGAAAGGATTTTGTGGTTATTGATCACCTGTGGATCTTCTTCAGAATCCATGCCATATTTATCCCGAGGGTCTGCATGGTTTGCATGCCTTCGACATCGTTCTCCACATCACCGGGTTCGAGCCCGAGGCCGAGGTTCCAGTTGGATGATCCGATGGTTATCATGCTGCTGATTCCGAAGAAGTGGTTGATCGTATCATATGCATGAATGCCTCCCGATCTCCTTACAGCGATTACGGCGGCTCCGATCTTCCTGCTGAACATTCCTCCATTGACCATCCCGACGAATCCTGCCCGGTCGATCAGCGCCTTTACTTCTGTGGAAACATCGGCAAAGTATGTCGGCGATCCGATGATGATACCGTCGGCCTCTTCCATCTTTTTTATGCAGTTGTTGACGAAATCGTCGTCGAAGACGCATTTCCTGTCCTGGTTTTCCATGCATTTCATGCAGGCGGTGCACCCGTGGACCTTCTGTCCGCCGATATGGATGATCTCGGTCTCTATACCTTCCCTTTCAAGCTCTGAAAGGACTTTTTGCAGGAGTATCGCTGTGTTTCCGTCTTTTTTTGGACTTCCGTTAAATGCTACGACTTTCATAACCTATGTTCCCTGATTTTGATAATGTCACGGTCATTAATATAACTGACGCCGGCGGGACGATGGCCGGCATGTCATGCAAAGAAATCAATATTTCCCCCCCGATCCAATAATATGTCAATGGACTCCGGGCTGGTGGCAAAAATATGAAGATTGGAAGGCTTGAGGACCTCGGTTCCCTCCGGGGAACTGCTCTTTTGCGCGTGGATTTTAATTCCCCGATTGATCCCTCGTCGAATATGATTCTTGACGACAAGCGCTTCCGCGAGCATGCGCCGACGGTAAAGGCGCTTGAGGACTCAAAATGCGTGATTGTAACGCACCAGAGCAGGCCGATGAAGAAGGACTTTACGAATCTCAGGGCACATGCCGAAAGGCTTGAACGCCTGATTGGCCGGCCGGTCGACTATATCGACGATATATTCGGTGCATGTGCAAGGGACGCCGTGAAGGCGATGGACTACGGCGAAGTCCTGATGCTTGAAAATGTCAGGTTCAGTTCGGAAGAGGTCCTGACGATGAGCGGAGAAGACGCCCAAAAGACACATCTTGTGAAAGGGCTCTCGGCAATGGCCGATTACTATGTATTCGACGCGTTCGGAACCGCCCACCGCTCCCAGCCCACAATCGTCGGAATCCCGAGGGTGATGAGATCGGTCGCCGGC
The DNA here is from genome assembly GCF_000784355.1 of Methanolacinia paynteri. Classification (NCBI taxonomy): domain Archaea; kingdom Methanobacteriati; phylum Methanobacteriota; class Methanomicrobia; order Methanomicrobiales; family Methanomicrobiaceae; genus Methanolacinia; species Methanolacinia paynteri. Next base: position 59,998 of record NZ_KN360939.1, read on the forward strand.
CTGCTGATGGATAAGGAGGTCTCAACACTCTCAAAGGTCCTGACAGATGCACCCGGCCCGGTCACCTTTGTGCTCGGAGGAACTAAGGTCGACGATTCTCTTGCAGTTGCCAAAAACGCTCTTGAAGCAGGGATTGCCGATAACGTCGTTTTTACCGGAGTCGTCGCAAATGTCGTATACCTTGCCGAAGGAAAGAATATCGGAAAGCCATCGACGGATCTGGTACACTCTCTCGGTTATGATAAGGAGATTGGAATTGCTGCAGAGCTCCTCAAAAAATATTCAGACAGGATTGTAACCCCCGACCATGTCGCGGTGAAGGAGGACGGAATGCGTGCCGAGTACCCGCTCGAAAGCATGCCGCAGGACAAGGGAATTATGGACCTCGGTATCGAATCCCTGGCAGAGCTTACAGGGATCATATCGAACTCGGGCACCATCGTCCTGAACGGGCCGGCTGGTGTTTTCGAGGACGAGCAGTTTTCAGCAGGAACATACGAACTGATACGTGCGTCGGAGAAGGCGGAGTTTTCGGTTGTCGGCGGAGGCCATACTGCGGCTGTTATCGAGAAGATGGGTGTCGCTGACAGGTTCAGCCATATATCGACCGGTGGCGGTGCCTGTATAGAGTTCCTGACGGGGAAGAAGCTCCCGGCGGTCGAGGCTCTCGAATATTCAAGAGAAAAGTTCTGGTAGTTTTTATAGGGAGAGGTAACTCCCCTTCGCTTTGTTTATTTCAGTTTATGTGACCTTCCCGATCGAATCCATAAACCTGTCCCTGATCTCTTCAGGTGTAAGCGTGAGATTCGGAGAGTCCGTGTTTCCCGGTTTGATGATGACATGAATGAAAGACGGCCCCTTACCGCGGTTTAAGAATGCCTCTTTCAGCTCTTCGGCAGTTCCAACTTTTATGGTATTCTCAATCCCTGCCCCTTTTGCGATAAGTTCGAGATCGCAGGTCGTCCACGAGTGAGTCATCTGCATGCCGGTGCTTCCGAATGCACCGTTGTCGAGGGCAAAAATCGTCAGGTTGCCTGGTTTTTCCGCTGCAACAGTAGAAAGAATCGCGGTTCCGAGAAGGCTCCCGTCGCCGTCGATTACAACGACATCCTTTTCCTGCCCGATTGCGAGCCCGAGCCCTATGGGTGTTGCCTGCGTGTAGCTCCCGAGCATGTAGAAATTTTCAGGCCTGTCTCCTGCGGCATGCATCTCTTTGCAGGGGACACCTATGTTCACGACCACCGCTTCATCTTCCAGTTCTCCGGCGATGACCGAGATTGCTCCGGCACGGTTCATGACAGGCTCTTTAATTCTGCGGTTATATTCAAGTCTGATTTCATGCTCACGGGGAGGAAATGGATCTTCAGCACAACCGCCGTTTCCTTCCTCCCATAGTTTCGGGAGAATAAGGATCACGTGGATCTCTCTGTTTTCAAAAGAAAGCCGAATGGCTTCCCTGATCTTTTCCAGGTCACCCGATCCGTCGATTATTGTATATGAGATCCCCATTGCGTCGAGAATTGCCGGAATCCTGCTGTTGAACGGGACCTGTGCGGCGATCTTTTCATTGTATACTCCCCTCCAGCTTGCGATTATGGGCAGCGGAAGACCGTAAAGATATGTCAGCGACATCATTGCGTTGAGGGAATTACCAAGCCCCGAGCTTTGCATCTGGAGAACGTACCTGCGTCCCGCAAGAGCGAGGCCTGCGCAGACCCCTACACCGTCTTCTTCGCGGTTGATGTTTACATAGTGAAAGTCTTTCTCCAGCAGTGCACAGAGATCCTTTGTCCTGTCGCACGGAAGGGATACGACGAATTCGATCCCTTCGTCACGCAGTATCGATTCAATCTTCCTTTCAGGCATATTTCCTCATTCACTCCGTAATCTTGTCTTTTAGTTCCTCTGCTTCATCCAAACTCCGGAGTGAGGCGGAAGGCCTGACGGGGATCATGTCGAGATCCTCTGCCGCCCTCCTGTATCCTCCGCCCGTGATATTGAGCAGGATATTATCATCCCTGTCGACATCCCCGGATTCCACCGCACTTATGAGTGATGCGACACATACTTCAGCGGCAGGATCGAGGTCGGTTCCTTCGAGGTCCATAAAGAGCCTTCCTGCTTTTTTCGCATCACCTTTCACCCCTCTCATTATACCGTTCGTCCCGCTGAGAGCGTCGAAGAGACCTCCGGCAACAGAATATGGGGGATTCCTGTTCGTGAGAACAGTCGCATAGGTTTCCATTGCTGCCTCCTTCCCCCCGGGCATATCCTTTTCAGGAATAATCTCCCTTCTCCTGTCCCTCCATGCATTTACCATCGGCACGAACGGTTCATTCTGTGAAAGATAAAGCCGGGGCAGGTGGTCGCCGAACCTTCCGTCGGCAAGAAGCCTCTTTCCCATCTCCCACGCGGCGATTCCGCCTGTTCCGCTGCCAACGGCCTGGAAGTACCAGTCCGGCATCTTTCCTATTGCCATGGTTCCGTCCAGCATCACCGTTCCCATGCCGTCCCTCCGGGCCGGATTCTTTGCACCTCCTTCGGATATCACTCCCGGGATTGTGCAGATCTCATTGCCCAGTGCAATTGCATCAGAATAATCACCTTCGATTGTCACGAGGAAGACCGAATCACACTCTTTTGTCGTCCAGATGCTGCCCGCCGCCTTTTTCGGAACGGATATTATCACAGGAGTACCGGTTCCTGCGGAAACTTCTGCAAATGCCCGTCCCGTGTTTCCTGCGGACGAGATCTGGAGGATTCCGTTATTCAGCCGCTCTTTAATCCTAAGCATCGTCGGAACGGCTTCCAGCTCCTTGAACGAGCATGTCCTGATAAAAGCCCCCTTCTCCGGCCAGTAGCCGTTGAAGACGATGTAGAGATTTTTAAGCCCGAGGTGATCCGCAAGCCCTTCGCTGCGGTACGTTGCCGGGCATGTATCCGTCTGCGTCCAGCCTGAGACCGGGAGCCAGTCGTGGTACCTGAACATTCCCGGGAGATCGCGGACGGTGATCTGCTTTGCCGAATAATCGGCATAAACCAGACCACTGCATCCATTCATGCATGCATTGGTATAGCAGTCGTCGATCGCCTCTCCGCAGACAGGGCACCTGAGCGTGTATTCGCCCATATTACATACCTCCCAGCATGAATTTACCTGATTCAATTTTTTCCTTAAGATCCGAGCAGATCTGTTCACCCCTCCGGCGATCCGACTGCCTCAGAACAACCGGGATCTCTTTTCCCTCAAGTTCTATCGATCCTGTCTCCATCGAATAGACCTCGCCGATGCAGGTAGAGAGGCATGCCCCGCAGCTGAGGCATCTTGAGGAAATAATCCCGCCGCCGGGCATGATCGCATCGGCAGGACACTGCTCCTGTGCGGGACATTCCCCGCAAAAGAGGCATTTTGCCGGATCTGCTGTTATATGCCGGCCGGCCGACTGCCAGATCCTCCCATAGTCCGAAAACCCGAGTGTCCGCCTGTCATGGACATCCACTATAGGGAGCGGGACCTCCTCGTCGAGCACTGATAAGCGTGCGATGCATTCGTCGTCGAGAACCGGAATCGCGGCGGCGATCGACGTAATACATTCAGGTCCTGCGGACGTCTTGAATCCGCCCATGAATTCAGAGTTCATTCCTGCCATACCGGCAGATATCGAAAGGTTCGGTTTTTCAGGGCTGCTCCTAGTTCCTGTACCGAGTATTAGCCCTTCGGCACCGTTCAGCAGAACTCCTGCGCCGGATCTGAGGAACCTGATATCGGGATCGTTCTGGAGGGGATTGATCTCTCCGCATCCGCTGACCGTCGCCTGTGTGAGCCCGCCGGAAAGTGGCAGGACGGAAAATATGGTGTTCACAGGATCTTTACCTGAGTTTACAAATGCCGAGTAGTTTTTGAATGCACTTCTCGACGTGATCATCATGGCATAATGAAGTTCGTCGCCGTAAACCGTGCATTCAAAGTTTTTTCCTCCGGCTTCCGTGTGTACCTCAATCTCTTTTTCTGCCGATGCGACATCTCTGAAGAGATTTCCTCCCCCGTATGAGCGTGATGCATGGGATGTGCCGTATACTACAAGGTCGACAAGCCCCAGCCCTTCGTTCGGGCACGGGCCAGGGAAGGCAGGGACACCGTTCAGTGTTATGGATTCCGCCCTGCGGAACGCCCCAGGTTCTGCGACGGGGACGGTCAGTATTGCCATCGTTCCGGACATGACCCCGCACGTTCCGCAGGTGACAACATCGATATCATCGGGTGAAAGCCTCTCGCCGTCGCGGACTTTCTTCTTGAACTCCTCTGCCGTAAGCACGGCGGCAGTTCCGCCCCTGATCTTTTTATTGATCTCTGCGACTGTCTTCACCATATCCTGATATCCTCCACTCTTGTATGTATACCATAACTGTTCTCAAACACCATATTGACAACGCCAGTATGTGCAAGATTCATCATGCAGAAGCCCGGCAGGAATTTTTGTCTCCTTCCGAATTCCGGTTCTTTGTTTATTGTCTGTGCGACTCCTTCGAACCCGATGATATGATAGGCGGAGATCGATTTAACCTCATCGCCCTTCTCCCTTGCAAGGAGCGGCGAGACGACATGGCAGGTCAGGAGTCCGGTGAGATAGTCGGCTTCGATGACCGAGAGTACGTGCTGGACAGGGCACCCGGCCCCCGTCGGCCTGCCGAGGACGAGATCGCCTTTCTTTATCTCAAGTTTTTCGGTCATATCTGGCCTGAAAGGAAGAACAATCTTTCTGGCTGAGGGCTCTCCCGGCAGCGGGTGGAGGATGAAGTCGAACGGATCCCCGTGAATATCGCGGACCCCGTAGTTCGCTGTCAGTATTGATTCCGGCGGATTATTCAAATCCGGGCTCTCTCTATAGAACGGGCAGTCCGGTTTTTCTTTCTTTCCTCCCGCGAGCATAAGAACGAACTCTTCGCATGTCGAAGCCCCGCATGCCCCGCAGTTCTTTCCCGGCGGAACCCATTCACCTGTATCCGTATTTTTCATGGCAGTCAGTCTCCCCTGAAGAGGAAGTCCGCACCTTCGAGCTTCCTGATAACCCCAAAGTGGTTCTGCCATCCTATATCCTTCTTCCCGACGCAGATCGTGCAGACCCCGAGAGGAGGCGCTCCTTTGAGTGTGATCTTCTGCGGGTCGGAGATCTCCTCCTGTTCGTCTATCGCCCTGAAGAGGTACCTGAGCCCGGTTCCCTGCACTGCGTTGGTCTCGACGATGTCGAGCCCTTCGTTCACCTCGCGGATCTTCTCCCTGAAAACCTCCTTTTCCGCCTGAGATACGAGATCTGTCCTTGTAACGACTGCGATATCCGCGAGGGCCAGCATTGCGCTCATCTTAAGTGGAGTATTTACCCCGGATATCGAACTCAGGACAACTATTCCGAGCGACTGGGTGGTATACGGCGAACAGCGGAGGCATAATCCCGCACTCTCCACTATCAGGAGATCGGCGCCTTCGGACTCGGCCCACGATATTGCATCGCTCATAACCAGTATCCCTACATGGTCGGGGCAGACGTCCCCCGAGTATACCTTCTTTGTCGGAATTCCGAACTCCCCTGCAAGCTCCTCGTCCTCAAAGGCCCTGACAACGTCGATCTTCAGGTACGCACACCGTTTTTCCCCCGAATATTTCCTTATCACCTGTTTGACCACAGCCGTCTTTCCAGCAGACGGCGGCCCTGCGATTACGATCATTTTCATGCCGGATTTACGCTCCTGATAATCTCTCCCGCACGTATCAGCTCTCTCAGCGTGCAGAGCGTCCGGTCCATCCTGATGATCTCTGCAAGCGCTTCCCTCTCCTCTTCTCCGGGTTCGAGGATGCGCTCCACGGCCCCGTTCTTCATAACAATCCTCTTTGCAGAGAGCAGTGAGACGACCGGATCGTGTGTGACGAAGATGAGTGCCTTATGGTGCGTTTTCAGGCATTCGATCACTTTCTCCTTGAATATGCCTGCATTTTCGATCTCGTCGAGAAGAATAATCGGTGCATTTGAGATCATTATGGCATCTGCGACCATCAGGGACCTTGTCTGTCCTCCGGAAAGCGAGGTCATCCTGACTTCCGGGAGGATCTTTTCGCCTGTAAACTCATTCGCAAGGGCAATCGTCTTTTCGACTGTTCTTTCGTCCTCTATCTTTCTCGACCTGACATGCATCCCGAGAAAATCCCCGACAGTCATATCTGCAAGGCATTTTGTATTCTGGGTGATCAGAGCGACGGGTTTCTTCGCCGGGTCGCGGACGAACTCTTCAGGGGCAGGTTCTCCGTTCACGAGAATTGTCCTGCCTGTAATCGTGTCCCTGTTTGCAAAGACTTCTATGTCGTTTATCAGGGCGCTCTTTCCCGATCCCGTCGGTCCCACTATCGATATCGTGTCGCCCGGGCATATTGTGAGAGCACTGAAATTTTCCGTGATCCCTTTCCTGTTCCTGCCGGGGAGTATCGTGATCTTTTCTATTGTCAGGGGGTCCATGTATCAGTATTAGCGGACTATTTCTTAATATGGATCATTTAAGGCAAAAATTAAGATACTATGGGGAAATTTTTTAATTAGATTTTACCTATTATGCAAATAATTCGCTGCAGTTTTTTAGCAGGTTGTGTAAAGTCGTTTAACCTCCGGGTTAAACCATCCAATCGGTTCCGTTTATACCTTTTATAACCCGGTCCTTACTATTTAGAATTGTATTTCGGGAGTTCTGACAGGCTGGGAAGATGAATTAAGGAATAAGATATGACAGAAACCTGTTTAATAAGCGGAGAGATGAAAATGGAGCTTTCCGGTGCTGACGGGGCAACAGGCATCGCAGAGAATGAATACGCAGAGTTCGGAATATCACCGTTCGACGAACTGCATGAGATAGAATTGTCGATTAGTGAAGCCCTGGAAAACGGTGGAGGAGATATTCTTCCTGCGCTTTACCTGCTCAACTACTGCAGGAATCTTGCGGAAGGCGGTGACATGGAGGAGTACATCGAGGCATGCACTCTTCTGTCAGATATTTGCAGGAGCCTTCCCGGCAACAGGGGCGGAAGACTAAGGCCCGTCGGTGACTACCTGGATTTCTGCATAGATTGATGGCAATTATTTTGCCTTTTCAGGAAAACACTTAATATCTATTTTTCTCAATTGTATGTCATGTTCTCGCAAAGGATATTCCAGGTAGGTTTTAAAACCGCACTGCAGGAGGAGATCGACAGAAAAGGCGTAAGCATTCGTGAACTTGCAGAGAGAGCCGGAATTCCTGTTGCAACACTTTACAAGATAACTTCGGGAGAGCGTGATCCGCGGTTTTCAACTGTGCAGGCAATAGTGAATGCATTGCAGCCACAGGATTCCGATTTTGTTGCCATTATAGCGGCCAAATTCCTGCTCGACGATATAGAATCAAGCCGGCCGGACGTGGGAGCAAAGAAGGTGAAAGTTCGCGGATATCCTGCATATACGATGGAAGAGTGCATTATCTCAGCGGTCAGGGCTGAAAAGGACGGTGCCCTCGGGATCGTCTGCGCCCCTGTACTTGCGTCGATGATCGAGCGTATAGTTGAGATTCCGGTCGTAATTATGAAACCGCAGGCCGAAACGATAATCGAGGCTTTGAAGACACTTGACCGGCGGCTTGAAAAATAATTTTTTTATCTTTGTTTTATCTTTCTGCAACTGCGGGCGGCCTGTACCCTTTGAGCATCAGCGAGAGTGAAATAACCGTGACCGAACTGAGCACCATGGCGGCGCCTGCATACTCCGGCCTGAATATAATTCCGTAAAACGGGTAAAGGACTCCTGCGGCGACGGGGATCAACGCCGTGTTGTATGCAAAAGCCCAGAAAAGATTCAGCTTGATCCTTCCCATGACCTTTCTTGAAAGCTGAATTGCGGCTGCGACATCTCTGAGGTCGCTCTTCATCAGGACTATATCAGCGCTCTCCAGGGCGATATCCGTTCCGCTTCCTACCGCTATGCCCACGTCGGCCTCGGCAAGAGCCGGGGCGTCATTTATGCCGTCTCCTACAAAGGCGGTCATGCCGGATTCCTCCCTGATCTTTTTTACCTGTGCGGCCTTTTCACCGGGCAGGACATTTGCATGTACATCGTCGATACCCGCCTCCTTTGCGACCGAAAGTGCAGTGATCGCGTTGTCCCCGGTAATCATCGAGACCGAAAGGTCCATTGCTTTTATCTCCGATACGGCCTTTCCTGCAGAATCCTTCAGTACATCGGATATTGCCAGTACCCCGATGATTTTTCCGTCCGCGGCTACTGTGACTGTTGTTTTTCCTGCACTTTCGTAGGCCGCAAGCGTTTCTTCGGTCTTTTCATCGATGACAGCGCCGCTGTTCGATACAAAGTCGCGGGTTCCTGCAGTGACATTCTTCCCGCCTGCAGTGACCTCAACACCGCCGCCTGTCTCGGACCTGAAGTTTTCCCCCTCAGGCACTGCGATCTCTTTTTCCTTTGCATAATCGAGGATCGCCTTTGCGATTGGATGCTCGGAGAAGCTTTCTGCTGCGGCTGCAAGACCGATCATCTCATTCTCTTCCATGCCGAAGGATGTAATGTCAGTGACCTCCGGCTTTCCCCGTGTCAGGGTCCCGGTCTTGTCGAATACTATCGTCTTCAGCTTCTCCGATATCTCGAGCGCCTCGCCGTTCCTGATAAGGATTCCGAGTTCAGCCCCTCTTCCGATTCCTACCGTAACAGCGGTCGGCGTCGCGAGACCGAGTGCACACGGGCATGCCACGACTATAATTGATATGAAGACGGTCAGTGCAAAGAGAGTTGTCGAACCGAGTACGAAATACCAGACCGAGGATGCAACTATTGCTATGAGAAGTATTGCGGGTATGAACCATGCTACAGCCACATCCGCGATCCTCTGGACCGGTGGTTTCGTCCTCTGGGTCTCCTCGACGAGGCTTATGATCTGCGATAAGACCGTATCCTTTCCTACCTTTGTAGCTGTGAATGCAACCGATCCCCCGGTAAGCAGCGTTCCGCCTGTTACCGTGTCTCCCTGCTTCTTTAGAACAGGCACCGGCTCTCCAGTTATCATAGACTCATCGACATACGCCTCTCCCGAGAGAACAGTTCCGTCGACTGGGACCCTGCTTCCCGGTTTGACAAGGATCTCGGCTCCTTCCATCAGGTCTTCTGCAGGAATCTCGACATATTCGCCGTCTTTCTTCACGAGGGCTTTTGCTGGCTTCAGGTTCAGGAGCTTCTTCACGGCATCGTTCGTTCTACCTTTTGCATTCGCCTCAAGATATCGTCCCAGCGTCAGGAATGCAGTGAGCATAACGGCGGTCTCGTAGAACATGAAATCGCTCGTGAGAACGATCTCAAAAGTGCCGAATACGGACGCAATATATGCCGTCCCGATACCGAGGGCGTACATCACGTCCATGCTGAGCGTTTTGTTTCTCAGGGAGATGAACGCTGCACTGAAAATGGGGTATGCAAGATAGATCAGGACTGGTGTGGAGATTATGAACATCAGGAGATTGACGGATATGAACGCCGAAAGCCCCGAGTACATTATTGCAATAAGAACTGCGGCGGTTCCCAGCCCGAGCACAATTCTCACGAGTTTGTTTTTCTGTTCCTTTTCGAACTCCTCTGTCTCTTTCTCTGAAGAAAAATCCTCTTCAGTCCCCATGTACTGGAAACCAGCCGATTCAACTGCCGTTTTGAATTCTCTTTTATCCGTGTCCCCCGGGATATACGATATTACAGCCGAGTTGTCGACGAGGTTTACATCGGCCGACATAACGCCGTCGACTTTTTCAAGAGCAGCTTTTACGCTTCCGGCACATACGGCACAGTGCATCCCGCCGATCTTGATCTTCTGTTCGGCAAGAGATACTCCGTATCCGCTCTTTTTGATTGCCGACTCTATATCCCCCAGGCTTATTTTTTCCGGGTCGAATCTTACCTGTGCGTCCTCTGATGCGATGCTGACGGAAGCTGAATCCACTCCTTCAAGCTTCTTCAGCGCCGATTCCACGTTCGCAGCACATGCCGCACAGTGCATCCCAGTGACCTTAAGAGAGGTCTTTTTTACCGGTTTTTCAGACATACGCTCTTCTCACTTAATAATAATGATTCCTCGTATGGAAAGTGCTTCTTAAGACTTATTATATATTTTGTACCTGTTTTCCCTTCATTAGACAGGATCATTATCTGCCCGCCGCAGTTATCCATGATACTCCTGATAAGACCAAGCCCGTGGCTTTTCTTACCAGAATTGCCATTTTCAGTCAGGTCTCCCACGTTAAAACCCTCAATAATATCACCAGGGATACCTGGTCCGAAGTCCTCGAAGAAAACAGATATTGCGGATCCCTCTTCGTATTCAGGTGCCGAGATCCTTACTTCTGTTCCGGCACCGCAGTGTTTTTTTACATTGTTGAAGAGGTTGTAGAATACGGAGCCAAGCAGATCGTCTGCTACGACCATGCAGCCGAAATCCTCGATGGTTATATCAAGGTCGGGATAGTTTTCGGCCTCCCTGCATATCAGCGGCCTTAATTCGACCGGCTTTAAATCGTGGCAGTTCTCATCGGATTGTCTCATAGCCTCGGTATTTTCAATCAGGTGTTTGATGTTTCCGATAAGATTTCTCATTCTCTTCTCCCACAGAGACTGCTCTTCTTCCGAATTTCCATCGATCTCAAGGCATCCGGTTTCTACCATGATCATATTTCTGATATCGTGCGTCAGGATATCGAGATAGAATTCATTTTTACTGATCTTTTCCCCGGCATGTTCATTTTTCTCTTCTTTATACTCATGAAATTCGGTAAAAAATCCGAGAAATTCCATCTTTTCATTAATATAAGGTGCTGCGTGAAAGAGAATCGGGATAATTTCACCGTAGCTTGTTACGATATCGAGCGGATAATCCCGCAGGTTGTTTTCTTTTAATGCGATGGCGAGAGCTGATTTCGCGTTTTCATGATCCCGGAAAAGCACTGCAAGATCCTTTCCTTCAATCTCGTCCTTCCTGTATCCTGACAATTTTTCCATCGCCGAGTTGATATCCATGATTTTGTACCTGTCGTCGATTGTGAGGAGCGGATCGATATGAGATTCAATAAGCCTGTTTTTGTATTCATTTGCCTCCTCAAGTGCTTTTTCAGATCTTTTCTTATCGACCGCGAGCAGGATTTTATGTGTGAGTTCGGCGAAAAGCGATTTGAGATCTGTACCCTTCTGGATATAATAATCCGCACCGCTGTTCATTGCCTCTATCACAACCTCTTCACGACTCCGGCCCGTGAAGATTATGAACGGTATGATATTCCCTTCCCCTCTGATCTTTTTCAGGAAATCCAGTCCGTTCATATCAGGCATCTCATAATCGGATATTACGGCTTCAAAATTTTGTTCTTCAAGTTTTAACAGCCCCTCTGCTGCAGAATTTCCTGTGGCAACTTTGAAGTAACCGGTTCTTTCAAGAAATATTTTTGTAATATCCAGGACCTCGGGATCATCATCCACTATGAGGATTTTAATCATGGTACTGAGTTTTGGGGATTAGGTTGCGATATATAATGGCCGAAAAAAATTTGTTTTTCAGAAAGGGATTTTTTATAATTTTATCGTGCGGTAGTACCTGTGAATTGGGATTTTCAAGATCAATTGCCCCCTTTTCAGTATAAATTACTGGATTTCTCCGCTCTCTGCCTCATCCATCAGGTGATGCATGTGTTCGTCGAGATTTTTCAGGTGTGCCACAAGTTCCTGGATGTCTCTTTCGACGTGCTCGATATCATCGTGGACGTGTTTAAGTTCGCCGTTTATGTGGGTTAATAGTTCACTTTCCATTTGTTTCACTTCCTTTTGCGCCGATTTTTCAACGCGATAATTAAGTTGAAAATACGGTCGCCTTGAACTTCTCCCTTCAATTTTAAGGAAAAGACCCGATTGTCAAAATTTTTTCATTACGAAAATGCTGTTATTCTGCCAGATCGTTTGGGAAATTAATTTAAAGTGTCCTGCAAAACAACTGGTTGTTAACCGGGGTGGTATTGTGGAAGAGTTGTCATTATTCGTTGCATTTTTCGGTGCCCTGTTCGCACTTGCAAACCCGTTCGGAAATCTTCCCTTTTTCATAACGTATACTGAAGGTCTCGCACCAAGGGTTCAGAAGGCAATGGCAATCCTTCTTTCCGTTTTTCTGGTGGTTTTTTTCGGTTTGTTCTTCTTTGCAGGGAATGCAATTCTGCAGTTCTTCGGGATAAGCATACCCGCATTCCAGATTGCGGGCGGAATAATCGTCCTGATTATCGCACTGTCAATGGTGAGCGGGGAGCATACCGAAAGGCAGAAGAAGATCATGCATGTCGACGGGGGTGCCGACGGGAATAAATCGCTGGAAAAGGATTTTGAGGAGGCCGAAGCCTTCCTGCCCAAAGTGCTCGTCCCCCTCGGAATCCCGATCTATGCAGGCCCTGGGGCACTGAGTGTCGTCATAATGTACGGAAACAAGGCATTTTCCGCAGGATGGGGAGCTGTCATCGATTCGCTGATCGTGATAGTAGTAATATGCCTGATCGTTTGCATCGTAAACTTCCTTGCAACCCCTATCAGGCATGGCCTCGGCGACCAGGGACTTGAGATACTTGTCAGGATAATGGGCCTGATTCTTGCGGCAATTGCAGTTACGCTCTTCATCGAAGGACTGGCGGCGATAAACAGCACCTTTATTGTGCCGTCTGTCTGAAGGCTCCCCTTTTTTTGGAAACCTAAATTTATTTGGATATCCTAATTATATTGATGACATCCTACAGGGGCAAAAAACTGACAAGAAAAACCGAGGATTATCTTGAGGCGATCCTGGTCGTAAGCCTTGAGAAAGGATACGCAAAGACAAGGGATGTCGCCGCTCTGCTTGGCGTGACCCCTTCGTCGACGGTCGAGATGTTCATAAAACTGGATAAGATGGGGCTTATCGAGTACAGGAAGTATGAAGGTGTCAGGCTGAAACCGGACGGCCTGGAGATCGCAAGAACAATCAAATTCCGCCACGACACTCTCTTTAATTTCCTGCGCCTGATCGGGGTTAATGATGATATTGCGGACAGCGATGCATGTAAGATGGAGCACGAACTCGAACGCGATACTATCTCTGCGATCGATAATCTCGTGGGCTTTCTTGGGGGGGATGACAATAAAAGAATACTTGAGGACCTGAAGAGATTCAGGGAGGAAAATTCTCACGATTCATAAATGTCGATTTTTCACACCTTCTTTTTTGAACATTAATCCCGGATGTCCGGATATTGTGAATTTTCTGTAAATTTCGGTCACCTGAGATTTTTTATTATATTCTTTGGGAGATTTGCATTCGTTTCAAAAATTTCGGGTCATCTTATTCCATACCTAAACTGCAATTTTAGTTTAGATGATGAAGCCTGAGATAAAATTCGTAAATGATGAAAGGGGCCGGTGCTTAAATACGCCGGCAAGAGATCCCCGGGGAGGGTATTGAATGTCTCACTCTGGCGGACGCTCTTCGATAGGCGGGGTCAGGGATCTCTCACGTGTCTCCCCGGTCCTGCTCGAACTTGCGGGTATAAAACTGAAGGAGGATTCCCCCCTGAAAGCGGGGAATAAACCGGTTTACGGGGGTGTAAGGATGTAGCAGACCGTCGCCTGTGTTATAAAATCTCTACAATAAAATAGCGTCAGGGAAAAATTCATGGCTATACACTCATGAACGCATCAAAACCAACACACCGTTATCGACTCTAAAACCTCTGGATTATAAAAATCCACACAATCCATAGTTAGGGTTTTCTCCAAAAACCCAAATACATTATATTATTCGCAGAAACCGAATCTTTTTTGAAACCCTTTAATATTTGTATAAAAATAAAGATGATATTCTAAAGAAATGAGGTATGAAATGTCCGGAAAAATACATCTCAGCAGGAAGGCGGAGGATTATCTCGAAGCGATCTATATAGTTAGCCGGGAGAAAGGCTACGCCAGGACAAAGGATGTTGCTGCCGAACTCAGGGTCAGCCCTTCAAGTGTGGTGGAAATGTTTCGGAAGCTTGACAGGCAGGGTCTTGTCAGGTACAGGAAATACGAGGGGGTCGTCCCGAATCCCGAAGGTCTCCGCATAGGAAAGATGATAAAGAGCAGGCACGACACTCTCAAGGCGTTCTTCATGAGGATCGGAGTTCCCGAGGATATCGCAGATGAAGATGCATGTATGATGGAGCATGAACTTAATCCCAGATCCATCGAGCAGATCCAGTTCCTGTTGAACTTTGTCGATGAAAGGGCGGATCGGTCCCATACATTCGCGGACTTTGAGGCATACTGCCGTGTCAAAAGATCAGAAGAAGCAAAAAGCGATCCCGAATAATTATTTTAGCATTAAATTTAGTTTTGCTGTCCTTATTTAAGGTGGATTTTCCCGCCGGATTGATTTTGGAATTTCCGGATAATCCTAATCTGTTCCGGTTTTTGATTAAAAACCGGGTATTTTTCGAACCCTATTCATTACAACCGAATTTGCAACATCTTATGGTAAACTCATGTTTCTGACCGAATTGTCCCAATCGGAAAGAGGAAGGATCACAATGATTCCCGGTCGCGGTCGTTCAAGACAGGATCTTGCACTCCGCGGGCTTTCTGAGGGATGTATTGTTAAAATGATATCCGCAGGCTGCGGACCCGTAGTCGTTGAGGTCAAAGGCATTACTCTTGCGATTGGAAGACGAATGGCTGGCAGAATCAGGGTTTTGAGAATAGATAGCTGATTATTGAGGAATCCTATGAAGAAAAAGTTGTCCGAGATGGATTTTGGTGATTACGGGACTGTCTGTGAGATCAGTTCCAACAAATCGGGCCTTCGTGCACTTGGAGTCAGGGAGGGAAAGACCCTGACCATGGTTACAAAACAGCCTGTAAAAGGGCCGGTTGTTGTAATGCTCGGTGAAGTCGAGGTCGCGATGGGCCTTGAGATGGCCGATTCCGTCTTCGTCGAATGTAACTGATACGGGGAGACTGGATTATGGCAGAAAAGATAAGAAAAATAAAGAAAATAATGATGGTCGGCAACCCGAATGTCGGGAAAAGCGCTCTTTTCAACCGCCTGACCGGCGGAGAAGCGATTGTCTCCAACTATCCCGGCACCACTGTGGATTACACCAAGGGTGAATTCGCCGAAGGAGGGGTCTTTTACGAGGTCACCGATGTGCCGGGTACGTATTCTCTTGATCCCCGGGACGGTGCTGAAGAGGTTGCCGTAAGTCTTCTTGAAAAGGCGAAAGGGGAAGTCGTGATGATAGTCCTTGATGCGACAAGGGTCGAGCGAGGCCTGTATCTTGCACTCGAGGTTATCGAACGCGGCTATCCGGCAATTATCGCATTGAATATGATAGATGAGGCGCATGACAAGGAGATCCTGGTGAATCCTTCGGAACTCCAGCGCCTGCTTGGAGTGCCTGTCGTTGCAACATCCGCTATCAGCGGTGAGGGCTTGAAAGACCTTGCAAAGATGGCAGGAAAAGCACGTGTCTCTGATGTTTCACAGATAAAGGCTGCACTTGAAGGAAAGAACAAAGAACCCGCTCAGTCCGGCGGATGCAAGGGCTGCGGTGGATGCGGAGGCTGCTGATATGGCTGGTAATTATATCTCCGAGGACGAACGCTGGGATCTTGTAGACAAGATTTCAGGCCGCATTGTAACATACGGCGAATACAAACAGAGCCTCCGTGATGTCATCGGTGAACTCACCGTTGTTCCGCTGACCGGAATTCCGGTTGCAATAGCTGTACTGTATGCCTTCTGGAGCATATTTGGCTCTTTTGCAGGAGCTCTCATGACCGACGGGTTCATGGTGAAGCTATTCGACAACTACTGGCTGCCATGGCTGCAGTCCGTATGGCCCGATCCCGGCGGATGGATTTATTTCCTGTTTGTAGGGGATCCGGCGGCCGATAACTGCTTTGAGGCATTCGGTATGCTGACATCCGGTTTGTTCGTCTCCCTGGGTGTCGTCTTGTGGGCGGTTTTGATATTCTACCTGATGATGACGCTTCTTGAGGATTCGGGCTATCTACCCAGGCTTGCGGTTCTGGTGGACACCCTGCTCCACAAGATCGGTCTTCACGGGTATGCAATCGTCCCCGCGATCCTCGGTCTCGGGTGTAATGTTCCTGCCGTAACAGCGACACGCATCCTCGAAACAAAGAAGCAGCGCTTCATGATGATGACGCTCCTTGCGATATTCATCCCGTGCGGGGCACAGCTCGGTGTGATGCTCGAAGTCATACCGGATTCGGTAGGCTGGGTGATGCTCTATCTTATAGCGGGCTTTGCAATCTTCGGAATAATCCTCGATAAGATTATTCCCGGCAAGAATCCCGAGATACTGATCGATGTTCCTGCATACCATATGCCGGTATGGAACAATGTCGGCAAGAAGCTCTGGATGAGGACGAGGGGATTTTTAAAAGAAGCTGTCCCGTTCGTCCTGTTCGGTGTGCTGGTCGTAAACCTCCTCTATCTCGGAGGGGTTATACAGGCGTTGTCGAACTTCTTCGAACCTCTGTTCGTATACTGGTTCGGCGTGCCGAAGGAGACGGCCGGTCCACTGGTTGCCGCATTCCTGAGGAAGGACCTTGCAATAGCACAGCTTTCGGCGATTCCGATGACGACATACCAGATGATTACGTCTGTGGTCCTGATCTCGATATACTTCCCGTGCGTGGCAACCTTTGTTGTTATGCTTAAGGAGGGTTGGAAACAGCTTCTGGCAGCAGTCGGAGTGCTGTTCTGCGTAGTTATGATCTACGGCGGCCTGATTCATGCAATCGGAATTCTCCTGGGGGTGGCGTAAATGGATATGAAAAACAGCAGCAATGAAAAATTCAGCGGCCTGAGCATATATGTTCTGGTTATAGGTATAGTGGCGTTTGCATTCGGGTGCGCCGACATTCTTGTCTGGGCCGGTTTCAGTCCCGGAATCGAGTTCGGGATAATGGAGATCGCCGGCGACGACTTCTTCCGCTGGGCATGGGGCGGCCTCGTAGTGCTCATAGGAGGAGTTATAATGCTCTCCGGTGCGTTGAAGGCATATGAGATCAGGCAGTTTGCAAAAGTAACCCTTGGGGCGCTCATGGTGCTCATGATCGCGGCAACGGATTTGTTTGCAAGGCTCTGCGAGAGCATTCCGGCAGGAGAAGATTCGCCCGAGTTTTTCAACTCGCTGGGTGGATTTTTAAGCGGTTTTGCTCCTCCTTATTCCCCTGCAATTATCCTTCTGCCTTTCATCCTGGTGCTTGTATACCTGGCGGTAAGGTACGACAAAGAAAACCAATAAATTCTTTTTTAACGGAAAAGAGCTTTTTTCCTAAATTTCAATTATCCTGTTGCAGTAAAAAAATGCCTGAAGTATCTCGTAAATCTCAGATTACGCTTCAATGAGGCTGACAAGACTTTTTTGATTCACAGATTGTGCAATGCCCATATGATAAGCATTATATTGTCTTGAAGAGATTCATCAACATATCAGATAAATCATCAGCATAAATCCGGATTTCTGTCGGGAAACAGAACGCCGGATGAAAAAGTAACAATTGAAAAGATATTTCATATATGACATTTTAAAACTGATATTCAGACCAAAACCGGAATTTTCCTTTAAAACAAAGGATCTAAATTTGAAAGATTATATTTATATAATTATTTAGATCATATTTTAATAAATAATTCGACCATTATATTATTTTATTTGATCATATTAATATAATATTAAAAATAATCTCCCTGTTGTGGTGTTTGACGCGGGGATTATGAGCATTGGGTATTTTATTGACCGATCGATATTTTATCTTTTTAATGAATTCCTGCTGAAAACAGGCGAAATATTACACTATAATGGGAGGACACCTTATGCCGGAAAAGAAGGAATGTGAAGTGTTCTTGTCTTTGTTAAATACCAAAGGCAGGGCCGGGAGTTTAGACAATGTGGAGTCCGGACAGGAATTTCACCGGACTGTCAATATATCAGGCATTCTGAAGCCCGGATTTAAAGAGTTCTACAATTTTGGAGAAATTCTCTCTGCAATGCGCGATAAAAACTGCGATCAAAATACGGAAGGCAGTCTTACAGGAATTTTTAAAAAAGTAACTTCGCTTTGATGATTGTCCGTCTATTTAGTGGGTAATTGTCATTTTGCGGAATATAAACCGGGTTAACAATAAGGGGGATAAGATGGTTAAAGGAGGATATTTTTTTACAGTATTAATATTCATCGTCGTATTGTCAGGCATGGTCGTACCCGGATCATGTTTCATTTGTGCAGTTGATAATTCACCCGGGCAGACCGGTATACAGGGCAGCAGCTCTTATTATGGTTCAGGGGATTTACCTGCTGAAAAAGAATTAAATCAGTCTTTATTTGAAATTCCTGTCCTTAACGACTACATTGCCGTTGGGACAACCATTCTTTTGTCGTTTTCGGCGGTTTTGTTCATCGGGTACTTTTACAGCAGCAGGCTGAAAATGACCCGGAACGGTTTTATAAAGATGGTAGAGGAGAGAGAAACTCTTCTTTCCTGTGTTAACGAGCGGTTCAACAATACTTTTGCCGTTATCAGCAGCCTGATCTCGATGCAGATTTTAAATTCGAATGAAGAGGAGACAAAACAAAAACTGACCGAGATTAATAACAGGATATTGTCAATCTCGATGGTGCATAAATGCCTGTTGCAATCGAAAGTCGTTTCGAAGGTTAATATTCATGATGTCTTCTTAAGCCTGGGCGAGCAGATGGTTCAGACTTATTTCCTGGGCAAAGATATTGATTTTAAAGTAAAAGGCAAAGAATGCCTGCTTGATATCGATCAGGCTATACCCCTTAGCATGGTCATGAACGAGATCATAAGCAATTCATTGAAATATGCTTTTGCAGGTCGGGTTTCCGGGGTGATTTCTGTTGAATACAGTTGTGAGAACGATAAATTCGAATTGTGCGTCCGTGATGACGGTGTAGGTATTCCCGAGCACCTGATCGATGAAAGCCAGGAGTCGCTGGGCCTAAGTCTTATACGCAATCTTGTATCCCTGCAGCTTAAAGGAAGTGCTGATCTGACAGTTGAATCCGGGACAAAATGGATGATCACTTTCCCGGTAAAAAGCGAAGAGATTTCGTTATAATTTTTGATTTTCATTTTTTTAGCAACAATTCTCCAAATGCCCCATTTATTGATGTGACAGAATCGTTTCTGTTTCAGTTATTCCCTGTTCGTCACTTTCAGCAGAAAACAGTCGTGTATCTTTAACCCGCGAATACTCACCGGTCTTTCCGGTTCAAACGGGGTATCTTTATTTCAGGATTCGACAAACAGTTCCTGAGTGATTATGGCCGGGGAACTGAAACAGGCACTGAAAGATAAATGCAGTGGGATGGACATTCCTCTTTTCGGAGTGGCTGATGCTGGTCGGTGGGAGAATCCTCCGTTCAAACCGTGGATGCCTGAGGCTTTCTACCCCCGGTCGATCTTTCCGGAGGCCAAATCCGTTGTGGTACTCGGGCTACCTGTCCATCTGCCTGTCATCGAGACCGCCCCTTCGATCTGGTACAGGGAACTCTATCGCACCTTAAACAGCCTTCTCGACCAGTACGCCTGGCGGATTGCCGAATATCTCAACGAACGAGGGTATCCTTCGGTCTTTATACCCCGGGACGGGTACACGGGCATCGATGTGCTCCTTGAAAAACCGATCGCCTTCTTCTCCCACCGTCATGCCGCATTTTTCGCAGGACTCGGAAATTTCGGGGTGAACAATATGCTCCTGACCCCGGAATACGGTCCCCGCGTGCGTTTCGGGTCTGTGCTTACCACAGCCGAACTCCCACCCGATTCCATGATGGAGGAGGAGCTTTGCACCCGCTGCATGGCATGCGTACGGATGTGCCCGGCATCTGCCCTCAGCGATAAAGGGCAATACCCGGAGTTCCTTACAGATAAAAAGGCATGTGCGGAGAACAGTGCCGGACTTGAGAAGCGGCGCCTTGCTCCCTGCGGAATCTGCGTGAAGGTCTGTCCGGCAGGAAAAGATCGCACTTTATATGACAGAAAGAATATCGGGATATATGATGAAGACCGGAACCTGAGGGCCGACCTGAAACGGTCATGGGAGCATGTCAGGTCGTACGGGACGCGATAAAGTTTTAGTCTTATCCTTTATCCAATTCAGGACTCTCCGGTCCGTCCACTGCTTAATTATGCAGGGATGAGGCCCGGCCCCTTCAGGAGTTTCGGCATTGAAATTATTCACTGCCGGTAAATCACAGGGGTATTTCGACATAATCGGTACCGACTATCCTGGTACCATCCTTTTCATCGGAGCCGACCGCAATAAGGAGATCTGCTGTATCCGGCAGGATTGCCGTATCAACAGGAACAAGTTCGATCACGACAGTCCCGGTACCGCCTTTTGTTTGTGTAAACCCGCGATCTCTCCCGACTTCTATCCTTGATTTCCATTCGTAATCGGGATCTGCGGTGGTCCATGTAGATACGTAGTCTGCAGGTGTTGCTGTGCTGTCATTTTCCGGGTAACTGCTTGTAATTCCGGAGATCTGCCACCCTGTGGGTATATCGAAGCTGACACCTCCCCAGTCGTCAGGATCTATCTCGATCAGGGCAACGATCTGTACATTTTCGGGAACTTTTCCGGCTCCTTTGACAAAGATCGTTCCTTTTGCCGACGTATTTACATCTGAAGATTCGGAATTCACGCTAAAGTTTTTGATCTGAATTACGTCTTCGTTGACTTTTGTATCATCATAGGGATTTTCTTCTTTGATGCATCCTGTTGAAAATACAGCAGCCGTAATTAGGAAAAAAACGGCAACGGCAATCAGGATGTACCCGGTTTTCTGATTCATATTTACCTCATTGTGGTCATATCGTCAGCACTAATGCAATTAATTAGAATTATCTTATATACGCGTGATAATAGCTTTTTTGGCAAAGAGCTGCTTTAATGATAATTTAAAAAATCTAAATTACGAAGACGTATTCTTTTCTGTTTGAAAAGAAAAGGAGGTTGTATAATATTTAAAGGAGGGCAATTGCGTCTTTTCCAGTCATTCCCTCCTTCATGCCGAGTTTTTCTGCAGAAGGGTTCGCTGCCGCGATCTCTCCGTTCATCAGGTCGTCGAGGTCTCCTACGGATTCTCCTTTAGGTCTCACTTTTGCAGCCGCATACCCGAACTTTTCAAGAGCCATGACGTCGAACGCACCGCATCCTACAAGACCCTTGTCCGTCCTGGCAAAGACAAGGTTTACCTTTCCTATAGGTATTACGAATCCTTCGATCTTTTTTTTCCCGAGCCTGATTATTTCGCCTTTCATTGATCAAAGATTCCTCGCCGGGCATATATATGATGCAGATCGCCCCGGTTACATGCGATAACCGCAGGGGTTCTGGTGGAACCTCAAAAGCACATCATTTATTCCGATTGCCCTGAATAATTATTTGGAAATCCTGTTTCGGTTATCGAACAAGTCAGATTGAAATGCCGCCGATAAATAATATCACTGAGTTCAGAAAAGAGATCTCCGGCTTTATATCCACGTATAACGGGGGTAAAACCACGGAGACTCTTGCCGAAGTTCGGACTATAAATGAAATTCCCTGCAATTTGTATGTAAACGAATTCTGGACGTCAAGGCAGCGGCAGGCATCTTCGATTCACGAGGTTTCATACCGTGCATGCTTCAAGCCGCAGCTTCCACGGTTTTTCATTGAGCTGCTTACGAATGGGAAAGATGTTGTCTATGATCCTTTCACCGGCAGGGGGACGACAATAATCGAGGCGGCTCTTCTCGGCAGATTCGTTATATCCAATGATGCAAATCCCCTCAGCAGGATATTGTGCGAACCGAGGCTGACGCCCCCGGAGATTCAGGATGTCGAAAAGAGGCTTGAGGAGATCGAATATGATGGCTCCAGGAGGGCCGATATTGATCTTTCAATGTTCTTTCATGAATCGACTCTTTCGGAGATAGTGTCCCTGAGAGACTATCTTGCTGAGAGGCGAAAGGAGGGTATCGAGGACCCGACAGACCTGTGGATAAGGATGGTCGCAACAAACCGGCTCACAGGTCACTCCAGCGGTTTTTTTTCGGTATATACACTCCCGCCGAACCAAGCCGTGTCTCCGGAAAGTCAGGTGAAGATCAACAAAAAAAGAGATCAGGTGCCTGGGTACAGGGACACGAAAAAGCTGATCCTTAAGAAGACGAAAAGCCTCCTTAAAAATCTTGAGCAGACGGAGGCCGATAACCTTTATTCGGCATCAGGGAATGCTGTCTTCCTTTCGAACAATGCAGTCTCCGTTCCGGAGATCGATGACGATTCGGTTGCTCTTACCGTGACCTCGCCCCCGTTCCTTGACATAGTTCAGTACTCAAAGGACAACTGGCTCCGCTGCTGGTTCAACTCGCTCGATGCAGGAGAGATAGAGAAGAAGATCACGATGGCCGGGACAACGGCCGGGTGGTGCCAGGTGATGGGTGATGTCTTCAGGGAGCTCTTCAGGATCACGAAACCCGGCGGATGGGTTGCCTTCGAGGTAGGCGAGGTCAGAAACGGCAAAGTATGCCTTGACGAGCATGTCGTTCCGCTCGGGATTAATGCAGGATTCGAATGTGCAGGTGTCGTGATAAACGAGCAGCACTTTACGAAGACATCCAATATCTGGGGTATAGAGAACCGGAAGAAAGGTACGAATACGAACAGGATCGCGGTATTCCGGAAGCCTGAATAAGTAAAATCCAAAACTATTTTTTCCAGGTGCGTACTTTTATTCTCTATGAATTTCATGGGTCTTTTCTCGAATATTGGATTCATTGCACTATTGCTCGTATTCTGTTTTTCATTTGCCTGCGGCTGTGCTGGTATTGATAATGTCTCAACTGTAGGGTCTGCCGGAGGGGGAGGGGATGATGCCGCCGAAGCATTGCAGTACCTGGAATCGGGAGTTAATTCGTCCCTGTCGGACACGCTTGCACTTGCAGGTGAAACATCCCGGGCTCTCGCAGATATCGATCGCAACCAGACACAGGTGAACGTGATCCTCGGGGATTCACAGGAGAGATTTTCGTGGATCGACTCGGCAGCATTCATAAGTCCCGGCGGGCAGGTCGTTGCAATAATGCCCGAATCGTACAGCGATCTTGTCGGTGCTGATCTCTCATACCAGGAGATTGTACAGGAGGCTCTTGCAACCCGTTCGCCGGTAATGTCGGATTATATGCTGCTTGATGAAGGTGTTATGGGAACACTTCTCGAATATCCCGTATATTCGGAGGATGGTGAATATGCAGGAATCCTCTCTTTCGCGTTCACTCCCGCAGAGCTGATCGAGCCTTATGCAGGGGATATAAAATCGAAGTACGGTTATTCTGTCATGGTTGCACAGCCTGACGGGGTTATTCTTTATGACGAGGACTCGGAAGAGATCGGGAGTGAAACGTTCGTAAATCCGGCTTACGAGGCATATCCCTCGCTGATTGCATTTGCTGAGGAATATTCATCGAGCCCCTCGGGTACATATAATTACTCCTTCAAAGCGACAGGTTCTGCCGATGAAGTTCAAAAGCAGGCATTCTGGGGCACCGTAGAAATTCTTGACAAAGAATGGCGGGTGATGGTTATAAAGGAGATATAAGCTCTTCTCTACATACGAATATATATTCAATATCAGTTACCTTTATTTTCCCGAAAGCTGTTGTGTTACAAAAGGAGCAGGAAATATGTCTTCAGAAGAACTGTTTGAAAAAACGTTAAAAGAATTGGACAGGCTCATCCACGAGGGAAGCACCCTCGGTGACCCTGTTGAGATCAACGGCTGCACGATAATCCCGGTATTCGCGTACGGTTTCGGGTTCGGAGCCGGATTCGGAGGAAACGACAAGACCGGACAGGGCGGAGGAGCAGGTGCAGGGGGCGGAATGTCCCCGATAGCACTTGTCGTAATCGATAAGAACACCGAAGGAATCGAGGGCGTAAGGGTCGTTCCGGTGAAAAAGCCCGGCCCCGTTACCGAGGCTATAACTGCCATCGGGGAGGAGATCATCCCGAAAGTCGTCGAAATGATGAACAAGAAAGAAGAAGAAGAAGGAAAAGAAGAGGTCAAAAAGGAAGAAACGAAAAAAGGAAAATAACTTTTTTCGGTAGACTGAATGGTCTCTTTTCTCTTAGCCGCAGCACTAATTATAGGATTAATTTTAGTCGTTTTAGCCGTGCATATCCTGGCTCTGCCCGTAAAGTTCTCCGGCAGGCTGAGATCGAGCAGGAGCGATCTTTTTCTGGCATGGATAAGCTGGGGATTTCTCCGTGCATCGGTGAAGGTATCTGCCGGCGGCACTGCTACGCTCTATCTCTTTTCATTCAGGCTTAAGGAGTTTTCCCTGGGAAAAGAAGAAACCACCCCCGAAGAGACGGAGAAGGATAAACAGCCGTTTGATCCCGGAAAAATAAAGCCTTTGCTCGACGAGGCAGCTGTAATCTTCAGGGAGATAAGTTTCGATTACCTCAGGGTGAATGCAAGGGTCGGCCTTGGCGATCCTGCCGGGACAGGGATGGCGTTCGGTCTGGTCTCCGCCCTGAAAGGTGTATTAAGCTGTTCCGATCGTTTCGAACTGAATATTCTCCCGGTTTTTGAGACCGAGGCGCTGGAGTGCGAAATTGAAGCAGGGTTCAGGATCTCCAGGTTCTACAGGATAATAGCCCCGGCAATCAGGATCTTCAGAATATCCGGTGAGAAGAAAGAGAAAAATAAAGCGGATACCGCCGGGGGTGTCCCTGCCGCATGAAGATCGTAAAAGAGAAAATCACCTCCGGGAAGGTAACGGCAGGAGGTGTAAAAGTTTCATCGGTGGCCGATGTATCAACATTTGCATATCCCGGTGGATTCGTTTTTTCTGTATGCCCGATATCGATAATAGTGGAGACTGAATCCGGGGCATACAGTTTTGACCTGAAGAGGGAAGAGCTCCCTCTTCAGATCCGTTAATATCTTTTATTCGAATCTCAGCGCCTCGATCGGGTTCAGGTTTGCCGCTTTCCATGCAGGATAGAATCCCGAGATTAGACTTGTACCGATCCCGAACAGCATTCCGTACGGGATGTATACCAGGGTCGAAGGTTCGAAGAGGTACGTGGTACTGTTTAGCATTAACATCAGCACCACAAAGCCGGCTACAAAACTGAAGAATGCCCCGACAATCGCACCGAAAAGACCGAGGAGGAATGCTTCGTAGAGGAACATCTTCAGGACCTCGCTCTTCTTGGTCCCTATGCTCCTGATGATTCCGATCTCCTTTATCCTCTCGGTTACGGACATCATCTGGATATTGAATATCGAGACTCCGGCAACTACAAGGGATATTCCGCCTATCGCCGTCGTGAACATCGAGATCTGGCTGAATGCGCTGGAGATCGCCTCGAGGATCGCTTTTGTATCGAAGATATCTACCACGTCGTCCTTTTTGTTCATCTTTGCGTCGATTGAATCCTTTACATCCTCGATATCGTCCAAGTTCCTCATTTTGACTACGACGAAGTCATAATCCTCCTGGTCGTATGTCGATGAAAAGAATTTGTCGGTTACGACGAGGGCGGAATCGGGATTGATATCGAATCCCATTCCTCTCTCTTTTAGTATTCCTACAATCCTCAGGTTATCGTCACCGAGTTTGACACGGCTGCCTACCTTCAGGTCGTATTCTTCGGCAATTCTGCTGCCCGCAAGCGCTCCGGCAGAACTCTTCAGGTACTGGCCTTCCTCGAGATCGAGAATCAACGGAATGTCCTGTGTTTCAAAAGCATAGACGGTGACGAAACCTTCTTCTCCCCCTGCCTCGATCTCGTCGGCCTTATTATAGACAGGAATCACATCGTTTGAACCGGCCGCCCTGACGATATCCTTAAGCATTCTCTTCGTGATCTTGTCTTCAACAACTGAACCCCCGTGAGAATAGACGACTACGGAATCTCCGACATCCGAGAGTGAATCGGATATCGACAGCGTAAGGCTGTTTCCAAGCATTCCCATGGACGCGATTGCGGCAACACCGATGACAATGCCGATGACGGCGAGAAGCGATCTCAGCCAGTGAAGCCTCACGCTTCTCTTCGCAAACTCGAAAAATATCGGTGTGCTCACTGTATTTCACCGTCCGCGATTGTAATAATTCTCTTTGAATATTCGGCTATGTGGTTGTCATGCGTTACCATGATAATGGTCTTGCCCTGCTCGTTGAGACTCTTTAACAGCTCCATTACCTGCAGTCCGGTTTTTGAGTCCAGGTTTCCTGTGGGTTCGTCACAGAGCAGGATCTTCGGGTCGTTGACAAGTGCACGTGCGATTGCAACCCTCTGCTGCTGTCCGCCTGAGAGTTCGTTGGGTTTGTGGTGGCTCAGGCTCTCGGTAAGCCCCATCTGCCTGATAAGCTCGTCGCACCTGCCTTCCGTGTCCTTTTTACGGTACTTGAGAATATACGGGTACTCGACGTTCTCCCTTACGGTAAGGAGGGGAATCAGGTTGAACTGCTGGAAGATGAACCCAATCGTGTCCCGCCTGAGATCTGTAAGCTGATCGTCGGAGAGCCTGCTGACATCAGTCCCGTTGATGTATAACCTGCCTTTCGTAGGGACATCCAGGGAGCCTATCATATTGAGGAGCGTGGATTTGCCCGAACCTGACGGTCCCATTATTGCAATAAAATCTCCCTCTTCGATAGAAAGAGAGACATTATTGAGCGCCACCACATCCCCGAAAGTCATGCGGTAGATCCTGGAGACCCCTTCAAGTTGTATTACATGCATGGCTGTTCCAAAAATAAAATGGGGTGATTATAACCTGCCTTCTTTCTTCCACGAATACAGGATCGCTCCGCCTACTCCTGCAGCAATTATGATGACCAGTATTACAAGGCCGACGGGGAACCCGTCACCTGAGGAATCCTGTGACGACTGCCCTGATGACTGGGAGTATGACGCCCCGAGAGAGACCGTCACCTTCTCTTCGTAGCTGTTTCCGTCTTCATCCTTGTATATTATGCTCAGAGGGACTTCATTCGTGTTTTCAGCCGTAAACGTGACTTCGAAGCTTGAGAAATCGTCAGGTTCGAGTTCGCCGACTACATAGAGGCGGTTTGGGTCGGTCGGAACAGCGGGATCAGAAGATGTAACGATCACCGATTTTGCATTTTTAAGGCCTGCATTTGTAACATCACCTGTCACGGTGTAGTAACTGCTTCCGGAGGACACCTCGACATTGTTTACTACTATCTCGGCATCTTTCTTGCCTTCCCCGATCGTGTAGGTAAGCACCTGCTCTGTTGTATGAAGGTTGATCCCGTTCCTGTATTCGACGTTGAATACGATCTCCCCCGATTCCGAAGGGATGACCTCGAATTCAACCTGCTGGCTCCCGTCAGGCTGGAGTTCTCCGATGAAATAGCTGTTCTGTATAAACGATGCAGTGTCGCTTTCAGGCTTCACCACGACACCGTTTACCGCATTCTCCCTCGGGTTTCCGACAAGCACGGTCACCGGGTCCTTGACGTCTTTTCCGAATTCATCGGGAATATCGATTATCGATATCTCCAGCGGGGTGCTCTCGACCTTGACGGGAATCAGGCCACTCATACTGCCTCCCCCTGCAAAGTTGATGTAGAATCTCGGGTAATATATGCCGTCGGATGCATCGGCCCTAATGGTGAAGGTAAAGTCCCTGCTTGTACCCGGTCCGACTGTTCCTACGGTCGAATAAGATTCTTCATTTACGAGAGTAAGATCTTTTGAGAAAAGGTCTGCACTCTGGATCTCGACGCTGGAAGATCCTGTATTTTTTATTGTAACTGCGATTGTTCCCGTGTCTCCCTTCATGAAGACCGAAGGACTGACCTCATATGACGTAATCTCGATATAGGAGGCGGCATCATTCGTAGATGTTGAAGCCGCCGATGCTGCCGTCGCAAGAAATGCCGTCAGTATTAACAAAATTATAATTCCTGATTTCATGTTTTTCTACCTCACATGACGAATGAACTCAGGCTGAGTATTATGAATATCACAAGCGGCACGCCAACACATATTGCGGCCTTTTTGAATTCCAGACCTGAGGATTCTTTGATCCCGAATAACCAGATATTCGCAGACCATATTGTAAATATTATGGTTACAAAGGATGCAGCCATCATTGGTGCTGAAGTTGTAAATGCCTTCATGGCAACCTCAATCTCCTGCATGTTGGAAGTTGCCGGGATTACAAGGTTCTGGATAGATGTCATCATTATGGCCGTGGTGATAATTCCACCGAATATTTGTGGAATAAAGCCGTACCCGGTAACTTCTGCAAGCTGCTTAAATGCGGACTTTCCTTTCAGGATATATATCATTACCAGGAATGCCAAGACCCATATTATCCAGTAAACAAACGCTGAAACAAAAGCGAATGCAAAACCGAATAGCGAAGCGATGAATGCATATCCTTCAAGGCCTGACCCCATGGCCTCAATGGTCTTTCCCGAGACTATATATGCAGATATTCCGCTGATAACTGCCGTAATCAGCACTATCAGTACGGGCATCTTCAGGGACGCCTCCTCCCTGCATTTCTTCTCAAAGAAATGCCCCGGGGTAATCAATATTTCTTTTACCGAAATCATGTGTTATTATATAAAATGTTAGAAGTATATAACATTACCTTGCCGGGTGAATATTATGAAAAGGAAACCATACAGGGATCATCAGGTATGGAATCTGTTCCGCAGGTGTTATCCCGTTGTTCTTCTTTCAAGGGCTTTTGAAAGTGCCAGTCTTAGGACGGATTCAGGGATTTGCTCGTAAATCCTGCTGCATGATCTTCCATCACCCTGGTTACCGGTTCCGCATCCTTCACACGCCATGCCGCAGTATTTTGAGGGGTCCGGCAGGGGGACAAATTCTTCGAGAGGCAGTCCGTCGATTGTCAGTGATCTGTCATTTCCATTTTTATCATTTAGGATCTCTTCAGAAAATGTAAACCTGTATTTATCAGTGCCCCGGGCATTTTGGAAATCGATAACGACTTCCTTTACAGTCCTGCAGGTGTCAGGGCAGACGAGAGGGGGAATTGTAGGGTCACCGGTATGCGACCACAGAACTACGATCTCCTTCATAAAAATCACTTCAGATCCTTATAGTTTCGGCAATCTCATCAATAAAGACTTTGAGGTTGTCTCTCAGTTCCCTGAATCCTGAAAGATTGCCGGTTCCCCCCGCCGGAACACTAACTTCATGCAGTATAATCCCCTTCGATTTTGGCAGTGAGTATGCGTTCCTCATCGCATGGGGGCACATGAACACTATAAGATCAAAGTACTCACCCGAACAGGACCCTATCGTTGACGGCCTGTGGTCCTTAGGATCTATGCCTTCTTCTTTAAGTACGGCAACAGCTGCAGGATCGGGTTTTAGAGGATAGATCCCTGCACTCCTGAAGACGATATCCGGGTATTTCGATCTTCCTATGTATTCGGCCATAAAGGATCTCACAGAGTTGTGGGTGCATATGAAAAGGACCGATCTGTTTCCGTTCACTGCCCTCATATCCTATGGGCCGGCTTTCTCTCCTTCAGCCTGTTCTGTTTTCTCTTCCAGAGGAACCATGCTGCTGCAGCGCACACAGCAATCGCGATTATTACGATTATGCCGAGACTCAGGTTATATACAAGCAGATCTTTCAGGAACTCCGATCCGAGTGCGATCAGGAAACAACCGGAAAGAGCACCGGCAATTACCGCGAGAATGATCTGCAGCGGCGGAATTCCGATCATCCTGCCGACTATGGGCGTTGCGATTCCCCCGGTGCCCTGCATAGGAATCATTACGAAGATCGCCAGCCCGAGGGTTGAGAGTTTTTCAAGCCACCTGTGTTTCCTGAAGAAAGATTCTCCATGCTCCATGAAGGTTTTCATCCATTTTGTTCCGGCAATCGGAATCTTTAGTACGAGATCGAAGTTCAGGACCATGAACAGAGTCGAGAGGATATCCATCATGGCGATCGAGAACGCAACTGTCCACCAGGGTATGCCCAGTGCGATTCCGATGGGAATCACGCTCTCCTTCCCTGCCGGGGGAACGAAATAGATGAACATAAGAGTCAGCATGGACAAGAACAGGGAATATGGAAGCAGCATCCAGAGTACGAAGATATAAACTCCGAGGATTGCAAAAGGAAGGGAAAGGTTAAGGATTATTTTCCCTGCATTCAGAATTCTTATCTCTGAATTTGTGTATTCAGCTTCCATCCGGTTAGAAATAATGGTTTGATTGCAAATAAAACATTATCCCGTAATTCAGCTTTCCCTGCTGTTTTTCATCTTTTTATAAAAGTAATTTGCAGCGGTTGCTATGATCACCAGCGCGACTATTATAAGAGCAAGGTAGAGCGGGTTTATCGCAAGGACGGATGTTGCAAACTCGAATCCAATTGCAAGGATATAAGAGCCCAGGAAAGAGCCTGCTGCAATTCCGATGAAGAGCTGCAGCGGCGGAAGGCCCATAATTCTTCCCAGTAAGGTTCCGCCTATACCTCCTGATCCCTGGAAGGGAACCATAACGAAGATCATCAGTCCGAATATGGATAGGCCTTCCAGCCACTTGTATTTCAAGAAAAAGGCGCTCCCTTTGTGCATGAATCCATAGATCCACTTCCCGAGTATCGGGATCTTAAGTGCAAGATCGAAGTTGAGGATCATGAAGAGTGCTGCTGCAACGTCCATCATGGCGGTTGTAGTTCCGATGATATACCAGGGTATCCCCGCTGCAATTCCAAGAGGGATTACGCTCTCCTTTCCGGCAGGGGGGATGAGGTTGATCGCCATCAGGCCGAGAATAATCTCGAATTTTTCCGGTGTCAGAATTAAGTACAGGAGAAATATGTAGATTCCGATTACAATGAACGGAAGAGTCAGAAAAAGTAATCGTTTGATAAAAGGATCTTTTATTTCCGGGACTTCGGGGGAGATCAGGTCGGTCATCCTGTCAGTCCCGCCTGTCTTCAAATTCCCTTATGCGGCGCATTGCCTCTTTTAATGTATCCGTCTTTGCTGCATAGGATATCCTGATCCAGCCCGGTGCATTGAAGGCCGTTCCGGGAGTGGCGGCCACGTGCGCCTCTTCAAGCCACCTCTCGCCTCTCTCCATATCGTCGCCGTTTATATTTACGAAGGCATAGAATGCCCCGTCGGCAGGAGCAGTCTTAAAGCCCATCGATTCAAGTTCGCCGCATACATACCTGCGTCTTCTGTCGAACTCGACTCTCATATCCTCGATACACGACTGATCGCCTTTCAATGCCGCAAGGGCGCCCCACATGGCGAACGTCGCCGGGTGGCTGATCGTATGCTGCTGGACCTTTGTCATCGCCTTAGCAATCTCCGGTGAGGCGGCTGCATAACCGATCCTCCAGCCGGTCATTGCATATGCCTTCGAAAAGCCGTTTATCGTGATTGTCCTCTCTGCCATATCGTTCATGGCGCCGATCGAGAGGTGTTCCTTATCATAGATGAGCTTCTCGTAGATCTCGTCGGATAAGGCGATTATATCGTTGTCCCTGCAGATGTCGGCAACAATCGAGAGCGATTCCTTCGAGAGAACCGAACCTGTAGGATTAGAAGGAGTATTGAGGACGATCATCTTCGTCTTCCCTGTGATCTTCTCAAGAAGGGAGTCGTCGATCTGGAAGTCCTTCCCGTTGAGGCTGTGATGAACGGGAGTTCCGCCTGCAATTCTTACGGCAGGTTCATATGAGACCCATGACGGGTCTATGATTATAACCTCGTCTCCGGGATTGAGGCAGGCCTCCATCGCCTCGTAGATATTGTTCTTGGCACCGCAGGCGACGACGATTCCTGAGGCATCGACGTCAACCCCGTTGTCGTTCCTGAGCTTCTCCGATATCGCCTCACGGAGCTCCGGAGTTCCCTGGCTTGCCTCGTAGTGAGTCTTGCCCTCCTTCAGGGCATTTATACAGGCGTCGGTGATATGCTTCGGCGTCTCAAAATCCGGTTCTCCTATGGAAAGGGAGATGACGTCTATACCCTCTGACTTCATCCTCCTGGCGCGATCGGTAATTTCTATCGTAGCGGAAGGGGGTATGCTGCTGATTTTTTCTGAAAGCGGCCTCATTGATGAAAAACCCTCTCGGGATTGATTATTTCAGCCTTTTTACAAGTTTTATTGCTGATTCGACTGCTCTCTTTGCGTAATCGATACGCTCGGTCGCTTCGAGCCTTGTCATTCCCGGACCTGAGATTCCGAGTGTTACTGGCTTGTCGAACTCGAGCGAGAGGTCGATGATCTTCCTTGCGGCATGCTGGACGACGATCTCATCGTGCTGGGTTGCACCCTCGATAACGCATCCGATTGTAACGACTGCATCCACCTTGTTATCTTTGAGCATCTTTTTGATTGCAAGGGGCATATCGTATGCTCCGGGGACGTAGATTCTCTCGGTAACTTCCGCACCGAGGAACTTCGCGTGCTCCTCTCCCTCGATCTCCATCATATAGGTCAGGTCACGGTTGAACTCCGCAACAACAAATCCAAGTTTTACTGTCATTTTTATCTCCTGTTTTGAAATCTTAATTATCCGTTTTATCCGGTTACTCTATTATCGTTTTCGTGTTTTACTGGCGGGCCGGGCCGGCATCCCCGAAGCCCTGTCTCTGCCCGGTTCCTGCCTGTTTTACGAGCCTTTCGGGATGCTGGATGAGAAGGACGGCATTTTCGGCATGCTCGCGTGCACGCCTCTTTGCGAGCCAGGCGAGTTCGCTGTCGTTTTCAGCTTCGTCCTCGTGAACAAAGACCTCGATGATATGCTTATTTGTCATAAGCTGTGCTCTTATCAGGCCCTGCGAGGCCTCGTGGGCACACATCCTGTCCTTCTCCTTTCCCCCGGGCATTCCGAGTGCGATGACAATGTCGCATTTTCTCTCTTCGAGAAGGATCTTGGATGCAACCGGGAGGTCTTTAACTCCGGGGACCGTATAGCGCTCGATCGCCACGCTTGCATGCCTGCGGAGTTCGTCGATGGCCTCTGCACCCATATCCACCCTTGCAAATGTGGTGTCCGCAACCCCGACTTTCATACCAGAAGTTCACTCCTCAGGCATTAAGCACTTTTGCTGCTGCCTTTACACCGCATGTGCCGCGTTCGTATCCGAGCTGCCTTAGTGCCTTCTCCGCGGCGCCGATGACTGCGAGAACCTCAGGCACTCCTGTGGCGCCCATAGTGCCTATGCGGAATATTTTGCCCTTCAGGCGGTCCTGTCCTCCGGAAAATTCTATTCCGTCTTTCTTGACAAGCCCCCTGAATTCATTGTCCTTTATGCCTTCGGGATAGCAGATTGCGGTTGCAGTGTTTGAATATGAATGCAGTTCGTCTACAGTCGGGTAGAGATCTAGCTCCCATGCACCCGCGGCTGCTCTCACCGCGTCGGCGAGGTTCCTGTGCCGTGCAATCCTGTTTTCAAGACCTTCCTCTTCTACGATCCTGCATGCCTCGCGCAGTGCGAAAAACAGTGGTACAGCAGGCGTATATGGCGTTTCATTCTTTTCGGCGCTCTTTTTGTATTTCTTGAGATCGAGATAGTAGGGTCGCCATTCGGCAATGTTCTCCCATGCCTTATCGGAAACCGATACTGCCGCCAGACCCGCAGGTGCTGCAAGACATTTCTGGGATCCGACTATAGCGACATCCGCACCCCACTTGTCTGCAAGAACCTCGTCGCCTCCGATCGAGGTTATTCCGTCCATTATAAAGAGGGCGTCATGCTTTTTGCAGAGCTTTCCCACTGCTTCGGCAGGATTCTTTATTGCGGCGGAAGTCTCGTTGTGGACCAGGGTTACTGCTTCGACACCGTTTTCAAGCTCTTCCTCAAGTCTCTCAAGCGGAAGAGGGGTTCCCCATTCGGACGAGAGCTCAACGGCTTCGCTGGCGTACATCTTTCCTATATCGTAAAGCCTTTCTCCGAATTTTCCGTTGACAAGACAGGCAATCTTCTTTTTTGCGCAGAAGTTTGCAACAGCCGCCTCCATTCCGGCTGTTCCCGAGCCGGAGAGTATCAGACAGTCGTTTTTTGTCCCGAACATCGGTTTGAGCATCCTGTTGATGTCATTCAGGCATTCCCCGAATTCAGGGCCCCTGTGATTAATTGCCTGGCGAGCCATCGCCATCCTTACACGCTGCGGCATAGGGACGGGTCCCGGCATCATCAGTAGTATTTCATCCTGCATAGAAATCAGTAAGAATATTTAAACGCCAAAGGCAATTTAGGTTGCGGGTTACAACCGGATCATCCTGATTTGAAACGATAAATAAAACCGGACTTAAAAAAAAGAAAAATAATTAACCAATTACTCCTGAGAAGCTATCGGCGATAATCTGAAGAATTTGTGCTAGTACTTTTATGAATAATATCCAGTCAAACATTTGTTCTCCTCACTGCCCCTGCAAAAGGGGCATTTAATATGTCTGAGTTTCACTTAAAAAGGATTTTCAATTATTTTGGTGGGTGAAAATTTATTATTTTTATAATCGCTATTGAGAATATAATTTCATAAAATATCTACTATTCGAATATTTTTTCTTCAAAGGTCCGGAAAAGTCTCTCTGCAATACAATAATTTGCCTTTTTTCCTGTAATATCGTGCTCTCCAAAAAGAATTATTCAATGCGGTACCAATAATTCAGCATATGTCAGGTGTGGCAATAATATCCGGTTCGGCCTCCGATTCGCACATAGTGGAGAAGGTAAAGGCTGTACTCGATGAGAACAATATGAAATACGATATTCAGGTGCTTTCGGCTCACAGAAATCCGGTCGAACTTGAAAAATACGTTGCCGGGTCGGATGCAGAGGTGTTCATATGCATAGCCGGCCTTTCGGCGGCACTTCCGGGAGTTGTTGCGTCGAGGACCGACAAGCCGGTTATCGGCGTCCCGGTATCCGGAACCCTCGGGGGCCTTGATGCACTTCTTTCAATCGCCCAGATGCCAAAAGGTGTCCCTGTTGCATGTGTAGGGATAGACAACGGGGCAAATGCAGCGCATCTTGCCCTGAGAATTCTAAAATTAAAGAAATAAATAAGATCAGGAGTCTTTGTAGAGGCTTTCCCTTACTATTTTTACGGCGCAGAGATCGCCGCACATCGAGCATGTATCCGTTTCCCCGTCTCTTTCATGGATCTTTTTTGCATGCTCCCCGAACATTGCAAGCGAGAACTGCTTCTTCCAGTCGAGATCTCTCCTCGCATACGCCATCTCTTCTTCGCCTGTTCCGAACCAGTTGATCCCGGGGCGGATCGTGTCTCCTACATGAGCGGCAAGTTTTGCGACACGCGTTCCCTCCCTGATATCCTCCAGAGACGGGAGTGCCAGGTGCTCTGACGGCGAGACCATGCAGAGGAAGTCGGCACCGTTCATTGCAGCGATCGCACCACCGATCGCACCGGAGACATGGTCGTAGCCCGGAACGATGTCCGTTACCAGCGGCCCGAGCAGGTATAGCGGAGCTCCGGCGGTCAGTTCCTTGATCATCCTTACATTGTAGCCGATCTGGTCGATCGGGATATGGCCGGGCCCCTCGATCATTCTCTGAACTCCTGCTTCGTGTGCTCTCTGTGCAAGATCGCCCAACGTGAGATATTCTACGGTCTTTGCTCTCTTTACGGCGTCGATCATCGCACCGGGCCTCATTCCGTCGCCGAGGGAGATCACTACATCGTATTCGGCCAGCATCTCGATCAGGTAGTCATACTCTGCAAAGAGCGGGTTCTCCTCGCCGGATGCGGTCATCATCGCTATATGGAACGCACCTCCCCTCGAGACGACGCCCATCACACGCGGGTCCTTCTTTAATGCATCCAGAGCCTGCCTGTTTACACCGCAGTGAAGCGTCAGGAAGTCTACTCCCTGTTTGCAGTGATCCCTTATCACGTTGAACAATGTATCGGAGTCCAAGTCCGGGGCGCTTCCCGCACGGCGGACCGCCTCGTAAACCGGTACAGTGCCGACGGTAATGTCAAGATCGAGGATCTTCTTCCTCATCTCCTCAAGGTCGCCGCCTGTCGAGAGATCCATTATTGCATCTGCGCCCTCGTCGATTGCACACTTCGCCTTTTCAATCTCAAGCCCGGGGTCGCACCTTATGCCTGACGTTCCTATATTGACATTTACTTTTACCGTGCACCCTTCCCCGATTGCACATAGCTTGTGCTCTCTTATGCGGTTTGCCGGGATAACCGCTTTTCCTGCAGCTATGGAGCGGGAAAGCCTTTCGGGTTCGATATTCTGCGATTCTGCAGTCTTTCGGACGATCTCCGGGATACCGGATTTACATTCCCGTGCGAGGGTTTGCATGGATATACTTTTGTCCCTGATAACTTAAACAATCATTACATGCCTGTAGAATGGATCCCCGGAACCGGATATTTCTCGAATTCCTATGTGTACGGTTCGGTCCTTATCGATACGGGGGCTATCCCGCCGGCTGTTGAGCCCTACCGCGACGATATCAGGACGATTGTCTTAACGCACTGCCATTACGATCATATTGCGCATCTCCGGGAGATCAGGGATATGTGCGGAAACCCGGAGATCTGCATACACGAACTTGACGCGCCCGGCATCACCGAACCTGCGAGAAGCCTCTCTACGATGTTCGGCGAGAGAGGGCCTGATATCGGACCTGATGTTATCCTTTCCGAGGGCGATGAGATCGGCGGGCTTAAAGTAATTCATACTCCCGGCCATACTCCGGGGGGGATATGCCTTTATGACGCCGAAGAGATGATCCTCTTCTCAGGCGACACGGTATTTGCCGACGGAGGCTTCGGGAGGTTTGATTTTCCCGGCGGGAGCCTGGAGCAGCTCAGTAATTCTGTTAAAAAGCTCTCGGAACTTGATGTAGAGGGGCTGTACCCCGGTCATGGTACTCCTGCTTTTTCAAACGGAAGACGGCACATTCTTGCTGCACTCCGGGCACTGAATACGGGTTATTTCTGAATCATGAATGAAAGAGGGATCTACTGTCTTGTGTTCCGGAACCCCGGGATAACTCTTGGAATTGGAAGCCTCGGGGATGTGGAATTTTCTCCCGGGTGGCATATTTATGTAGGTTCCGCCCTTGGGCAGGCCGGATTTTCAAGAGTAAGACGGCATATATCTCTTTTTGTTGAAAAAAACAAAAAACCACGCTGGCATGTAGATTACCTGCTCAC
This sequence comes from Methanolacinia paynteri, assembly GCF_000784355.1. Classification (NCBI taxonomy): domain Archaea; kingdom Methanobacteriati; phylum Methanobacteriota; class Methanomicrobia; order Methanomicrobiales; family Methanomicrobiaceae; genus Methanolacinia; species Methanolacinia paynteri. The sequence goes on from NZ_KN360939.1 coordinate 97,349, forward strand.
TTCCTCTTATTTCGAGCTGGAATCCGTTTTCTGCGGTAAAACTGCAGAGCGGCTTGAATGCACTCTTTCTGGGCTTTTCGGGGGGGAAAATGTTCCGGGATTTGGGTGCTCGGACTGCAGGTGCAGGTCGCACCTTTTTCATAGGGACGGCAATCCGGAGGATGAAGTCCGGTCCGCCTTTGAAGCCCTGAATCTCCCTGTCCATATGAAAAAAATCAAATAACTTCGGATAGACTAATCTCATTATGAAAGTGCTTGGGATTTCCGGAAGTATGAGGCCAGAAGGCAACACTTCGATACTCGTGAAGAGTGTGGTGGATTATATCGAAACCGAAGGCTGTGACGAGTTTAACACCGAATATATCTCCCTCGCCGGAAAAAAGATATCGCCGTGTATAGGATGCGACAAGTGCAGGGAGACCAAATGGTGTGTTCTTGACGATGACTGGGACGATATCGCGGAAAAAATGATGGAATGCGATATCCTGATACTCGGCTCCCCCACATATTATTACGATGTCAACGGGCAGACGAAAAACTTCATAGACAGGACCTATTCGCTCTTCCATGACAGAAAACTCGCTGGAAAATATGCGGTTGTGATCTCGGTCTGTGCCGACAGGGGCGGTGAGAGAACCCTTTCTACGCTTGAAGGCTTTGTCAATACGCATGAGTTCGGTTATATCGGATATGTGGCCGGCAAGGGGGCTGCCGCAGGGGATGTCCGTAAGGATGAAAGCGCTATGGCGAAATCGATCGAAGTGGCTGAAAACATACTGAAAATGGTGAGCAGAACCCATCGTGACGGTAAGAGGAAGCAATAGACATAAGAATTCAGATTCAGATACTTTTATATGATACAGGACGGAAATGGAGTCTCCGTCCTATGGGGTTGAAGTTGTGCCGAGGCTTACAATAGGGAGATATATTACTTCTGAGGATGATTGCATCATCCCTGCCGAATTTACAATATCTTTTAACAATGTGGAAAAGAACCAGTTTGAAGGGGTGTTCAGCAAATACCGTGTTCTTTATGTCGATTACGATACCAACAGGCTTTCGGTCAGGCTGCCTGAGGAACAGAAGTTTATTCCTGCGGCTGCAGCCGAGATAGAAAAACTGATGGATTATGCGCATCTTCTTGAAGAGGGAGACATGGAGATATGCGAACCTTCGAAGATAAGTCCTGAGGAATTTATTGAAGGGATAAACAGATCCTCTGCACCTTCAATGAGATCGTATTCTAAATTTCATCATCCGTCAGATGCTATTTTTTCTTTAGAATCTCCTGATGTGCCTTTGGAGTCCGGGTCTCTTTCATTCGAAGGAATGCATGAAGATGCGGATTTCAACGAAAAAATAGCGGATCTTATAGAGGAGGAACCGTTTACCGGGACATTGACGGAGGATCTCGTCCAGGATTCTGAAGAATTTAAGACTGACGCACCGTCCGTGCAGGAGGAAGAGATCTCATTCGACGATCTCGACGATCTGGATCTCGATCTTATTCCGGAATCCCATGAAGAGATCGCCGGGTTCGATGAAACCGTCTCAGGAGAGGTTCCATCTCCTGAAGAGTCTGTCTCCTTCGACGATCTTGACGATATGGATCTGGATCTACTTCCGGATTCAGAGGAAGCTGTTCCCGAAACCGTTGAAAGCATCTCTCCTGAAACTCCTGTCTTTGACGAGTCCATCTCCTTCGATAATCTGGACGACATGGATCTTGACATTCCCTCCGAACCTGAGGAAACTGTTCCGGAACCGGGTGAAACGCTCCCTTCCGGGTTTTCGTCCGTTGAAGATGCAATCTCCTTCGACGATCTTGACGATATGGATTTGGATCTTCTTCCGGATTCCGGTGAGGAAATTCCTGAATTTGAGGGACTGACAGGTGTAGAGCCGGATCTCTCGCCGGGCGACGGGGAGCCCGATGTTTCTATATCTGCCGGGAGTTTCCCGGAAATTGAAGGCTTTGAGGAAAGTATTGATCTGGAAGAGGACGATTTCCCGGATTTGGCCGCCGCTGAAATTCCTGATTCAGGTTCTTTGACCGATATTGAAGATGAGGAATTCCCTGGAGAATTGTCGTCAGGATTCGAGGTAAATGACGAATTTTCCGATCTTGAAGACCTTGTTGAAGAATCGGCCGTCGATACATTGCTTGTTGAAGCGAAGGAGCTGGTCTCTGAAGGCAAATATGAAGATGCAATGAATCTCCTCGGCGGATCAGTCCTGGAAAAATCGGGATCTGCCTACCTTTGGATCATGAGGGGCGATATCTGCGCCCTGGCCGAACACTTTACTGATGCAATCGAGTCCTATGAAAGTGCGCTTGAACTGGATCCTGACAATATGACTGCGGTTCTCTCTCTTTACCGCCTTTACAAGGAGAGTGAGAATTATTATGATGCTGCGGAGCTTCTGGATTCATACATCAAAAAGAATCCTGAAGATTCTCATCTCTGGTTCGAGAAGGGATGGCTCAGTGAGAAGAGCGGGGAATTCGGGGAAGCACTTGTGGATTACGATCAGGCGATCTCTCTTGATGCCGGATGCACCCGGGCGGTTGCATCCAAAGCACTGCTCCTGATGAGAGAAAAAAGGCCTGAAGAAGCGCTTGAATGCTATGATCTTCTCATTGAAAGAAAGCCTGAGAATGCTGCGGTGCATCATTCACGCGGCCTGGTCCTGAAGGTCATGGGGAAGTATGATGAGGCGATAGACTCGTTTAAAGAAGCGATTCGGCTCGATCCCTCCGATTCAGATACACTCCTTGAAATTGCAATTCTCCTGCTTGAAACGGGACGCTTTAAGGATGCACTCGGTTATTATAACAGGCTTATCGAGTCGGGATTTGAAGGAAGCGAAGTGTTTTCAGGGCAGGGAGATGTTTATCTGGCCCTGGGAATGAGCGGAGAAGCGTTGTCTTCATATGAGCGTGCAATAGATGCAGGCGGAAATATACTTGGGGCATTAAAAGGAAGAGCGGAGATTCTTGCAGCATCCGGTAATCCGGCTGAAGCAGTTGAGGCCTATAATAATGTTCTTGAAATAAGCCCCATGGATACGGATGTACTCCGGAAACTTGCCGCTTTATATGAAGATGCAGGTCATCCCGGGCAGGCCCTGACGGCATACGACAGGATTCTCATAGCAGATCCGGAGGATTCCGCTGCCATATCCGGTCGTATTAAGAGTCTTGTTTCACTCGAACGATATTCAGAGGCTATCCCCATGTATGACGGCCTCATCGTCACGAGTCCCGGGAGATCGGATCTTATCGCAGGCAAGGCATTCTCACTTGCAAAAACCGGCAGAAAGGATGATGCGGTTGTTTTGTATGTTTCCGCCCTGCAGCTGGAGCCTGAAAATATCGGCTATCTTCTCGAACTTGTGTCAATTCTTTCCGACCTGGGAAGATACGGGGAGTCCCTGCCTTACTATGACAGGCTGATCAGTCTCGTCCCGGGAGAGTCAGGTTTCGTGATGTCGAGGGCGCTTGCATTGTATACCCTGGGAAGGTATGAAGATTCGGTGGCGGACTTTGAAAAAGTTCTCCGGAAAAAGCCTGATGATACCGATGCCCTGATTAATATGGGCACTGCTCTGTTCCGTCTTGGCGACAGGAGGGCGGCGATGGAGTGCTATAAGAGATCCATCGATTTTGATCCGTCTCTTGAAGAAGAGTGGCTGATGAGGGGCATCAGTGCTTCTTCATTTATCGAGTGGGAGATTGACAGAATTCACAGGATTTCGGAGTCTTCGATCAGTCACGGGTCCGGGGATGCAAAGCCTAAGCTGAGGGCATCCAAAAAGGAGAAGGAGGATTTCACGCAGGCCGGCACCGGTTCAGTCTCATCTCCGGTTATGGAATCGTCGGAATACGATTCTGTAAATATTCCTGATACAAGGACGCCGACAAAGGAGCAGCTTGATGATCCGGATTATCTCTATAAGAAAGGTGTGGCACTCGCCCGCAGGGGATACTACAGGGCATCTTTGAAATGTTTCAGCAGGATCGAAACGATAACTGAAGATTGTTCCGAGGCAGTCTTTTCAAAAGGAATAATCTATGCCAAAAACGGTTATTTCAATGAAGCGCTTGAATGCTTTGATCGGGTTCTTAAAATGAATCCTTCTCATGAAAAGGCGCAGAAGGCAAAAAGGATGGCGGAGATTAAGAGAAAAATATAATTTTTATATCGCTGTTCAGGTTCCGTTGCCAAATTATTTCCAAAACATCCATTTCGGTTTTTCTATCAATTCTTTCCGCCCTGTATTTTCTTTGGTCTGTTCATCAGATTCTTTTTCATCTTTTTCTATGCTTTTTATTGCAGACTGGAGCGCCAGGCTGTGGGCCGCCGCCTGTCCCTGGAGGTGTTCGATCATTTTGGTAAGGTCTTTAATCCTGTCGTCTTTATCCTGGTTGATCTGGTCGGTTGCAGTTACGCTCAGGACTTCTATTCTTGCGACTTCTTCCTTTAGATCGTCGATCCTGTTGTTTCTCTCGTCCAGGAGTTTTGCATATGCTTCCCTCAGTTCGACCTGGAGTTTAATCTCTTCCCTGAGTCTGCTGTTCTCTGTATTTTTACCGTTGAGGTTGGACTTCAGTTCTTTAAGTTCGGCATCCGCCGGATTGTTCCCTGATACCAGGCCTGAAATGGATCCGATTATCCACTCGTTTCTGCTCAAATCCTCTTTTGCTGCAGTTTTTTCAATCTTTTGGCAAAGTTCTTCATCAACTGTTAAAACAATTCTCATAATTCTCACCGCTCACCAATGCGAATTTTTTTTATCATGCTGAAGTTTAAGTCAACACACCCGCTTTTCCGGGATATCTCGTTTGCACTCCTGAAACAGTTTTCGGCTTCATCTATCCTGTTTAATCTCAGCAGGATCATCCCCTTGTTGTTTAAAGCCGAATAGTTTTCAGGATTCTTCTCCAGGGCGGAGTCGAAGATCCCGGCGGCTTCTTCAAGTCTCTCCGAATAAAAAAGTGCAATTCCCTTTTTAAATATGATTGTGTCGTTTTCCGGGTCTTCTTCCAATGCCCTGTCAAGACACTCGACAGCTTTCTCCGGCAGCTCCGCCTCAAGAAGAGCAATTCCTTTATTATACCAATATCTAACTCCGACCTTCATTTATGATTAGCACCGGGAATTTTATAATTCCATATTCCTGTTCTTTCCAATTTTATGTACGAAACGTATATAACAGCTCTTAATCTTATCCCCTCAATCCCATCTGTTTGTTCAAAGCCGGCTGTTATTAGAAATTTTATACTCTTATTTTATATATTGTTGTCTCGTTGTCTTTACATTTGATAAATAATATTTCAAAAATAAAGTCCTGCGGAAAAAAATTCACTTTTAATTTGCATGTCAATTATATAAACTTAATAAGCTTGAATTCGATATTGAAATTATAGTCAAATTATGGTGTGATGGAAATGAGTTTAGATACCATTAATAATATTCTTAAAAAGGCGCTTGATGGAGACGTCTCGGCAAGAGTAAATGAGTCGGAAGTCACGGACGAATTTAAAAATCTGGCGGCTACGGTCAACCGTGTTGTGGAAAAACTTGGGGATGCGGCGGAAGCCAGGAAGCTCCAGAAGCGTGCCAATGCCTTCCTGCAGTTGAACCCACAGGGAATTACAATTCTTGCCGCCGACAAACACCGCCTCGATCTCAACAAGGAGTATGAGAGGATCTGGCGTGGCGGATATGACGAGCTTATGGCTAAGAAACTCTACGACTTCAATATCAATATCACCAGCGGCGATGATTTCTATGCCTCCTTCGAGACTAAGAAGCCTGCGATATCCGATATGGAGATCTCGTGGGAAAACGGCGAGAAAACCTATCTTCGCCTTTTCCAGACACCTATTCTTGACGAAAAGGGTGAGATCGATGTCAATTATTACATCTACCAGGATCTCACACCGCAGAAGGAGGAGATGGCTGAGATTCAAAAGCTGCAGAAGCGTGCCGAGGCCTTCCTGCAGTTGAATCCTCAGGGAATTACTGTTCTCGCCGCCGACAAGCACCGCCTTGATCTCAACAAAGAGTATGAAAGGATCTGGCGTGGCGGATATGACGAGCTTATGGCTAAGAAGCTCTATGACTTCAACATAGAGATCACCAGCGGGGATGATTTCTACGCCTCTTTTGAGACAAAGAAACCCGCGATATCCGATATGGAGATCTCTTGGGAAAACGGCGAGAAGAGCTACCTCCGTCTTTTCCAGACTCCGATTATTGACGAAGACGGGGAGATCGATGTCAATTATTATATCTACCAGGATCTCACCGATCAGGTCGAAAAGCTGAACGAAATTAAGACCTTGGAGGAGCAGTCCAATGCCATCGTCAGCGAAAATCCGATGCCTATACTTCTTTGGAATACCGATCTGACTATCAGAAAATACAATAAGGCATTTCTTAAGATGTCCGGATTTTCAGATTCAGCAGCTGAAAAACTGAAACTTTCGGATTTCAAATATCTCAAACAGAGCGGCAAATCCATTAAGGATACCATTGAGGAGAAGAAGGCAAACCATGGCGAAGCCGAGATGGAATTCCCCTCCGGAATAAAAGTCCTTGAGAGATACAATATCCCGCTTCTTAATGAAAGCGGAAAGGTTGACACCGTAATGACGGTTTACAATGATATTACAATATTAAAGCAGGAGATGGCTGAGACTGCCAAACTTCAGAGACGTGCCGAAGCCTTCCTGCAGGAAAACCCACAGGCTATTACCGTTCTTGCACCTGATAAGCACCGTCTCGACCTCAATAAAGAGTACCAGCGTGTATGGCGCGGCGGCTATGACGAACTTATGGCTAAGAAACTCTACGACTTCAATATCAACATCACCGGCGGCGATGATTTCTACGGATCTTTCGAGAGCAGACGGAGGGCCGTCACTGAGATGGAGATCTCGTGGGAGAACGGAGAGAAATCTTATCTTCGTCTGTTCCAGACCCCTATTCTCGATGAAAAAGGCGAAATTGATGTCAACTACTATATCTACCAGGATATGACGCCGGAAATTACTCTCAGCAATTATATGAACGGCGAGGTTGACAGGATCTCGGAAAATCTTGAGAAACTTTCAAAAGGCAACCTTGATATGAACCTCGATGCCGGTGCAGCGAATGAGTACACGTCCGAAGCCCGGCGGATGTTCAACCGTGTAGACAAATCGCTTGGAGAGGCTAAGGCGGCTGTGGAAGCCCTTGTGGCCGATTCCGAGATGCTTGCACAGGCAGCAGTTAACGGCAGGCTTGATGTCCGTTCGGATGCGTCGAAACATGACGGCAAGTTCAGGCAGATTGTCGATGGAATCAACCACACCCTTGATACTATTGCAGAACCCCTCCATGAGGCGATAAAAGTTATAGGCGAATATGCCGAGAACAACTATACCGAATTTTTCAACGATAAAGTTGTTGTCAAAGGAGAGTTTGCAGAGTTCAAGGAATCGATCAATCTTCTCGGCCAGAATACTTCCAATGTAATCAGCGACGTAATAAACGCCGTAGATCATGTGTTTGTGGGGACCAACGAGGCCAGCAAGGGCTCTGATGAGGTGGCGAAGGCGGCCGAACATGTTGCCATGACAAGCCAGAAATGTGCTGATATCAGCAGGGAGATGCTCGACAAGATGACAGCCATCCAACAGCAGATTGCTGATCTCTCCGCTTCCAACGAGGAGGTCGCCGCAACCTCGCAGGACGTCCTGAAGAACTCCGAGGAGGTAACTAAGATGGGCAACGACGCACAGGTTCTTGGAAATGACGCAAACCGCAAGATGGCTTCTGTAGTCGAGATTACAAACCGCAGCGCCGAGGAGATCAAGGAGCTCAACGACCAGATAAAGGAGATCAACAAGATCGTCAAGATGATCACCGATATCACGAGCCAGATCAATCTCCTTGCACTAAATGCCGCAATCGAAGCCGCACGTGCCGGAGAGCACGGGCGTGGATTTGCAGTTGTAGCCGGAGAGGTCAAGAACCTTGCCGCGGATGCGAGGAAAGCCACTGAGCATATCGACAAGGTCATCGGTGAGATCCAGAACAACAGTATCAGGACCGCCGACGCAATCCAGACCGCCAGTACCGAGGTAGTCTCCGGTGTCGAGAGTGTAGATGCCGCAATTAAGGCATTAAACACAATTGTAGAGGGTTCTGAGAAGGTCACAATGGATATGAGCGAGATTGCAAAAGCAATCGAGGACCAGGCGAATATTGCCAATATTGTTGTATCTGCAACAGATGAAGGAAGCCTTCTTTCCAAGGACAACCTCAGGGAGGTCGAGGAGCTCGCAGCACTTGCAGAGGAGGCGAGCGCATCGACCGAAGAGATTGGAAGCGCAATCCATGAAGTGAACAAGATGTCCCAGAAGCTCCAGGGCGATATGAAGGGATTCAAAATATAATTACTCTTTTTTCTTCGAAAATTTGCATTTTAAGGGGTCTGTCCCGGCTGGTTCACCGGCAAATACAATTCGTACTATCCCGTCTGTAAATAAAAACCGGAATGATCCGGAGATCAGGTAAAATAAGAATATTTTCTTTATTGGTTAATCCAGGATTTCGTAGGTTGTCGATCTCTGTTTCAAAACCCTGCCGATATCTTCGGTTATGCGCCTCATCTCGCCTGGATCGAGGTAGTCTGATTCATCGCCGCCTGCATCTACGGATACCTCATCGGAGAACATCGTTCCTCCGAAGTCGTTTCCTCCGGATAAAAGACCAACCTGGGTGAATTTCCGTCCCAGTTTTCCCCATGAGATCTGGATGTTGTCGAAGTTGTCGAGATAGAGCCTTGAGACTGCGAAGAGAAGGATGTCGGTTCTTCCTGTGGCACCCGGCGGGGCAAGTCCCTTGTTGAACAGGGGAGTGTTGTGGTGAAGATAGGGGAGCGGGACGAGTTCGGTGAATCCTCCGGTTTCATCCTGTATCTCTCTGAGAACTCTAAGGTGTTCCACCCTGTCCGCCTCGGTCTCCACTGAACCGGGTAATATCGTTGCAGTTGACTTTATCCCCATGGAGTGAGCTTCCTTTATTATCCTGACCCATTCGGCCGTCGGTACCTTGGCCGGGCATATTGTCTTTCTGACGCTGTCTACGAGGATCTCGGCCGCAGTTCCCTGGAGAGTTCCGAGGCCCGCGCTTCTCATCATTTCGATGACCTCTTTTGTCGAAATTCCGCTTTTTTTTGCAGAATAGGAGATCTCGTCAGGGCTCATAGTATGGATGTCCGCTTCGGGAATAACATCATGCACCCAGGATATGATCTCAGCGTATCTTTGCGCGTCGAAATCCGGGTGAACTCCTGAAAGAAGGCAGACCTCTGTTACTTTTCTCTCCTTTGCCAAAAGAGCCCGTGCTCTGATCTCTTCTTCGTTATGAAGGTAGGCATCTTCAGCTTTCTTCGGCCTGCCGAAACCGCAGAACCCGCAGAGATTTTTACAGATGTTCGTAACATGCAGATTGTGGTTCCTGACATAGGTCACAATGTCTCCTACCTTTCTTTCCCTTAACTGATCTGCCGCTTCGGCGATCCTGAAGATATTCCTGTCACGGATCATCATCAGCGAGACCGCCTCTTCCTCGGTCATCCTGTGACCTTCGAGAACATCGTTTAAAAGGTTCTTAAGCTCTGCGTCCTTCATTTCTTCTTTTTCTCCCTGGAATTCAGATACAGTTCATGAACAAACATAAGGATGATTATCAGTATTGCGAATTCGATTATGTGCAGCGGGATATATCCTACGAGGGGAATTGCGAACCAGGCCTTTCCTACGACCCATTCCTTTTCGACAGGCATTAGCTGTCCTATTCCTGAAATTCCTCCCATCTGGTCCGGGTATGGGTTGTTGTCGCCCCAGGTAATGTATCCTCCGTCGCTTGCATTGCCATACCATTCAACTGCACGATGGATGATAGGATGAACGCTGTCCACCCCGTTCGGCTTGTAGATAATTACGTCCCCGTAGACAGCATTGCCGTAAAGATTGGGATACTCGTTGAATTTACCGTAGCCTGTCGAAAGGCTCCCGTTCCATGTCTGCAGTTCGCCGTATCTGTCTGCGGCGACGACAAAGACGAGATCTCCTTTATTCATATTTGGAACCATGCTCTCAGACTCGACTGCAACGACTGCCGGCCAGGTGCCTGAAAATATAAAGAGCAGGAGTGCGACAAGGCCTACGACCAGCACGATCCATGCTACGTCGCGTGCCAGTGAAAAAGCCGGCTCATCACTCTTTAAAAACCTTTTAATTAGGGATTCTTCCTGTTTATTACCTGATTCGGGTTTTTTCATAGTTTAACAGAAACTGTTGGATCTGTTGCATAAAAATAACTTTTGAAGCACGATGTGAATTTTCGGATAGTTATATATTTGTGTTGCCCAATGATAGATCGATGGAATCCGGTTACCTGAGCCTCGGGATGGGACTGCTGATTGCAATTATCGTCCTTGCGTTCACTTTCCTGACGGCGCTTATTACTGCCGGTCTGCAAAGCTATAATCTTGCGATATCGATTTCATTTGTCATGGGTGGACTTCTGTGCATATGCCTGTCTGCGGTCTTCAGGAGCTGTCCGTTTTCAAAAAAAGAGAGCTGCAATGACAGTCCGGCCGACAGGTAGATAAAACGAAGACTACATGTCGGTGTCTGTTCCGGGCATTTCCCTTGTATTGACTTTGTAATGGTTTTTCATATAATCCCTGATCTTCCGGGATTCTCTCCATCCCCTGAGGAGAAATCGATCTGTTGAATTCTCCCTAACAATTATACCGGATTAACCCCTTAGGGAAGTTGTGGAGTTTGAGTTATATGACCGAGAGAAATACAGGTTCCGGCGATTCAGCCGGAACACCGGATGATGAAAGATTGCTTGAAGAAGGCGACCGGCTGTTTGAGGAGAGCAAATACGAGGAGGCCCTATTTGCCTATGATCTGATTCGTGCCACCGATGACGGCTACCTTGCTGCACAGAACAGGAAGGGAAACATCCTCTCCATCCTGGGAAGGGATGATGAGGCCCTGGAAGTCTTCAGGGAAGTGCTGCGTATTGTCCCTGAAAATCCCATTCTCTATGATGCAGCTCTTAACAACATGGCGAATGTCCTGCGAAGGCTTGAGAGGTTTGAAGAGGCTCTTGAACTGTACGATAAAGCCCTTGAAGCAGAGCCTGATAATGTAATGGCCTTAAACAACAGGGGCAACGTCCTTTCTGATCTGGGTCGGGATGAAGAGGCGCTTCTGATGTACGAACGGGCGCTGGAGATTGAGCCCGGAAACAGTCCGGTACTGGTGAACAAGGCGTATTCACTTATCGGTCTCGGGAGGAACGATGAAGCGCTTATCGCTCTTGACGGGGCCCTGAGAATAAATCCCGGCAATATTATGGCTATGAATAATAAAGCAAACCTGTTGAGTGAACTTGGAAGGACGAAGGAAGCGATAAAGATCTACAACCAGGCTCTCGATCTGAATCCCGCCCATGTCCCGACGATTGTAAACTGCGGAATTGCATATGCGGCTTCAGGTGAGCCCGAACGTGCCATTGCATACTTCGACCAGGCATTGATCCTCGATCCGTCGAATATACTCGCTCTTGACAACAAAGGCTGTGCTCTTGTCGACCTCGGCAGGTACAGGGAGGCTCTCGTCGCTTATGAAAGGGCACGCTCGCTTGATCCGGATGATGAGGCGATCAGGAAGAATATTGATGACCTGATGAAGAGGATAAGAGAGTGATCTAAATTCCCGGGGTGTTTCAGATGGAAGATTACGATCTTGGAAAGGTATTCAAGCTGATTGAACCGGGTCCGGTCGTCCTTGTGACGACTTCCAACAATGGACGACCTAATGTCATGACGATGAGCTGGCACATGGCGATGGAATTCGTTCCGTCTTTGATAGGCTGCGTCCTCAGCCCGGACGATTACAGTTTCGAGGCGCTTTATGCCACAGGAGAGTGCGTCATCGCCATACCTACGGTTGAGATGATGAAGAAAACCGTGGATATAGGGAACTGCTCCGGGAAGGACGTCGACAAGTTCGAAGAATTCGGGCTTACTCCGCTTCCTGCCGGGAAAGTGAAAGCACCGCTGCTGGCGGAATGCTTCGCCAACATAGAATGCCGGGTTGTTGACAGGAGCATGGTGGACAAATACGGCCTCTTCGTCCTCGAAGCGGTAAAGGCATGGACGGACCCTGATCACGAGGAGAGGCGGACCTTCCATGCAAACGGCGACGGCACCTTCGTTGTCGACGGAGAGACCGTCGATCTCAAGGACAGGATGGTGAAGTTTCCAGAGTGTTTGTAGCCCGGTGATGAATCCCGGAATCTTATTTTTTATCCGTGCTTTATCGTTTGGCACAGGTGCAAAAAGAAAATAATACCCCCGGGCGGATTCGAACCGCCGTTTCCGGCTCCAAAGGCCGGAATGATTGACCACTACACTACGGGGGTCTGTTTAGTCCTTTATCAGTAAAGGCTCTAATAATTTTGGAACTGTGCGGATATAATTATTCTTGAATGCAATATATCATCAGGATGACTGAAGGGCTGCTTAGGCTTCTTTTCAATACAAAGAATCTCGTTTCCATAAGGCTGGAGGAGGACACCGTCTCTTTGCCCCTGATAAATTCATAATATGGACAGATTAATTAAATTAAATTGTTTGTCGCCTTTTTACGGTTGAATTACAAAACTATAACAGCTTTAGAACCCAAATTCGATTATATATGAGAATCGCAGGGCACCTGGAGACCGTCAACCGGAATAATGGCGATTTCGTCAGGTTATTCGTGCTCATAGTATATTTTCTGGTCGTCGGCATTCTTGCGGTCTATGCGTTCTCACCCATCGGAGGGGAGATGGGTTACATCCTTGCCCGTCTCATCCCTCACCTGTTTTATATTCCCCTTGTACTGACTGCCCTTTGGTACCCCAAGAAGAGACTGGCGCACTTCATCATTTTCTCTTTGATTTTCTTCTGTCTTATCTCTGGATTCCTGATGAACGGATGGAGCCTCGATGCCCTGTTTATGGTCTTTACATCCTTCATCTATCTCTGGGTCTTTATCGCCATACTTGCAATTCCGCAGGTCCAGTTTGGAAGAACCGGGGAAGAGATGGCATCCGGGGAAAGCATTGCTCCTCCTGCTTCACAAGTGCCTTTAGGTGCTGAATCACCAGCTGCTGTCGTAAGCGGCAGGGACGCCGGCCTGATTAAACGCACACCGTCAATAGGCCCTTCGCAGATAAACCCCCTGATAGAATCTTTCCGGCATGGCGAGGAGCTGGTGACGAGGAACACCTCGGCGGCCCTCAAGGCGATAGGAGCTCCTGCAATTCCTTTCATAGTCGGAGGACTGAAGAGCGATTCTATTCCCGTGAGGGAAAACTGTGCGAGGCTCCTTGGTGAAATGGATGATACCGACTCTGTCGACCTGCTCGTTTCAGCAATGGCGGATCCTTCACGCAGGGTTCACAACGCCGCC